>NC_018605.1:0-300000 GCF_000304455.1 Cardinium endosymbiont cEper1 of Encarsia pergandiella | reverse complement strand
AAGTAAGCTACTTATCTTACACAAGTAATTCAGGAAGATCGTTGTCTTTTAAATATGCTGTAAAAAATCAGATTATAGCAGCCTATCATATAGAAGATAGAGTTAAAGTATATGTCCCAGAAGTATCATCTTCTTTTTCAGATGATATTTCTTTTAGAGGCCAGAAACAGTCATTTTCCTATAAAAACCAAACCAAGGATGATGTTTTTGGTCTATCTCAGTTGCCAGAAGGAGATTTAGACTATGTATTGTTTAGAGGAGGGGAAAAAGATTGTATGAGCGGGCATGCGCATGGATTTTTTAACGTAATTTCTTTGCAATCAGAACACCAAATGCCAAGTGATGATTTGCTGAAAAGTTTACGTAGTAGAACTGCTGTGTTGTTAAGTTGTTATGGTAATGATTGGACCGGTAAGAACGCTTCTAAGAAATTATGAGATATTTATGGAATGGTATCAATTCCTTTACCGAAAGAAGTAAAAGATATAGCTGAATATTTTCAAAAATATGATTCTGTTGATTTCCAGTTTTTATTAGATAAATGTATCCAACAATCAAAACTAGTTTCTATGCATTCCATTAATGTTCCTAAGGTTAAAGAAAGAGTTAATACTAAACGTGGTAGGATAGAATCCTATTTGAATAGTAAGTTTAATTTTAGGTTGAATATACTTACGCAACAGCGAGAGATGAGTACTAAAAAGAATAGTGATGTATGGGAAAAAATTAATATTCATGAGCTAATAGATAATCTGGATAGACATGGTTTTTCATGTTCTTTAAGTCTAATTAATTGTATATTAAAGTCTTTTTTCGTACAACCTTTTAATCCTATAGAAGATTATTTTCTAGCTTTTGAAAAGAATGAATTTGATAGTAGTCAAGATTATATTCATCAATTATCTAGTTATGTTCATTTAAAAAATCCCACACCTGATAATATTCACTATTGGTATACCCATCTTAAAAAGTGGATGATTAGGGCTGTTCGTACTCTTTTTGTAGATGAAGAAATGAATAAGCATGCTCTAATATTATGTTCTCCTAAGAAAAATGTAGGTAAGAGTTATTTTTTCCGTTTCTTATGCCCTCCCTGTCTTAGGAAATATTATAATGGTAATCCATCTATAGGTAATGAAAAAAGTTTGCAAAAATCATTGATCAGAAGCTTTATTATAAATCTAGATGAACTGCACCGATTTCGTTCTAGTACAAGCGTTTTGAGGGCTTTGTTATCGCAGCGTTATGTAAACGTACGTTTGCCTTATGAAAAACATGAGACTATAGGATCACGTATAGCGTCCTTTGTAGGTAATACTAATACTATTAAATTCTTGTCGTCGGCAATGGGTTATAGTAGATGGATTTGTATTGAAATAGATTCTATTTCGTATCTAGATGATATAGCGGAGGATATTTTAGAAAAGTCCTGGGCTCAGGCTTATCATTTATACAAATTGGATGAAGAAAGTGGGGAATTGAGTGCGGATGATTGGTCACAGTTAAAAACACGTTCTGATTACTTTACTGCTAAGTCTAGAGAAGTTAAATGGGTAACCTAGTATCTTTCACCTTCCAAAAAGAAGAGAAGGTGAATTTATGACAGCTACATACCCTAGATCGGTCTGGGAAAAGCACATTAGTATTTACGTTAGCAGATTTATTAGACGCTGATATTATTGATCACGATAACCTTTTAGATATTCGATCACGATAGTTCAATTAGTAAACTTTTTTGATTTAAATAAAAAAATCTTACCATATAAATGATACCATATCTATAGTAGGTTATATAACTTTTTAATCATTTTATTTATGATATTTTTGAATATGCCTATTGTAATAGTAGGCGCTTTTTTGTTGTTAACCTTAGTGGTAGGCATTTGCTTTAGTAGAAAAAAAACTACTTTTCGAGAATATGCGGTGGGGAATAAAAAATTTTCTACGGCTACTTTGATAGCTACGGTGTTGGCTACTAGTTATGGGGCAGGAGGATTAATACGTAACGTAGAATGTGACTATGAATTTGGTTTATACTGGATGATTATTTTAATTTTTAACTGCTTTTGTTCTTGGACTATTAGTAGGTTAGTATTACGTATGGGTCCATTTATGAGCCATTTATCGAGTCTGTCTATATAAGTGTGTAAATATAAACCCTAAAAAATATTTACACACTTATATAGACAGACTCCTATCAAATCATACAATACTTCTTTATTAAATTTTTAAGAATCGCAACTGTTTCTGCATCGGGCTCACCTGAATAGTTACTAGGTCTAAAATGCATTTGAAATGATATTAATGTATTTCGTGTATCTATATCTAATGTACCCGTAATATTAACGGGGTAACCATACGTTTTTAAGTCCTTTTGAAGTTGCTCAATATCTATGTTGATTTTTTGTTTTAAATCAAGTTCGGATGCATCATAAAAAGCACCTACACCATTTTCATAAAGTTTCTTCCAAGGAAAAAAAGGACCTGGGTCTTGCTTTCTTCCAGGAGCTATGTCAGCATGACCTACTATATTAGTAGGTTTAATACCATAGTCTTGAACAATTTGTTTAGCCAATAATATAATAGTTTCTATTTGATAATCAGTAAATGGTTCCCAAATTCGTTTACCGTTTTCGTCTTTATAACCTAAATTTACTATTTCTATACCTATAGAAGTATCATTTAGATTAGTACGATTTTTCCATGCACTAACACCTGCATGCCAAGACCGTTTATGATCAGGTACTAAATTAAAAACTTTTCTTGCTCCATCTAGAGCTGTTTTTGGAACTAAATAATGAGCACTAACACCTGTAAATTGACCTGTTAAGGCGGTTAAGGACTCTTCCAAGTCTAATGCGGTATAGTGCATCACTAAACTTGATATACGCCGATTGAAATTCTTAGAAGGATGACTATAATCAATTATTATGGATTCATTTGAATCCTTAGGGATATTATATTCCATATTCATATAGTATTTAGGTTTAGGAAGAAGTCTCAACATTATATACAGTTGCTTTAGCTTCAACAATATAGTAAAGACAAAATATAACGAAACTTTTTGTTAATTTTATTTTTTTATTTATTATCTATAAAATATTTATTTATCTAATTTACAAATTATTTTATATTACTTAATTTTTTAATATTTTTTATATCTAATAATAATTTTGTATTTATGTATTAGTATTTTCATAAAAATAACAATTTATTTATTAGTATTTAATTTTAAATTACATAAAATGTATAATTAATATTGATAATAAAATTTAAAATAATTAATTTATATATAAATTATACGAAGGTTAAATCCCTTGTTTTTTTAGTCCACTATGTTACTACACACAACGCGACAAAACCTTTCTATCAATTCTTTGTTATCCTCTACGATTTGAATTGACTCTTCTTGCAAAAGTTCGATGTTTTTCATTGTAATGTTATCCATTTCATTAGATGCTAATTTTAATTCTGATTGTATTCTTATATAATTATCACCTATTGTTTGTTTTAATACATAATCTACGAACGCTAATTCAGAATAAAACATTACGTTTATTAGTGGATGTATCCAACCTATTTTACCAAATTTTTTTACATCAGCGTAATTAAGATTTTTAATTTTTTTACCAGTACCTATAGATAGTAGAACTATATCATCATTAGGAAATAATTCCTTAGCACTTATATATGCAACAGCAGATGGATTGTTGGAAACAATGCCACCGTCTACTAATACTCTATTTTTTTCGTTAATTCTTAGACACTTTGGTATAAAGTAAGTAGGTGCAGCTGTTGTAGATCTAAGTGCATCTTTTAACGCAATACCAGGATCTTTCCAGCTTTTGAAGAAGAAAGGGCAGTTGTTATGAATATCATAACTAGTAAAAAGTATATTAGTTGAAGCATTACCCATAGTATCTTCTCCAAAATACTTATTAAGAACAAATTCTATATTTCTATACGAGTATTTAGCACCATTGAACCAATAAAGTATTTTCTGCCTAAGAAATGATGGTTTGAAGATATACGGACCATAATTTTTATAGAACTGAAGTAAATCAATTGGGGAATATTCAGGTTTATTTTGGCTATTTTTTTTAGATAAACCAGCCACAAGGATTCCACCTGTTGAAGTCCCCACCATCAGGTCAAAAATTTCAGGCAAAGATTTTTTTAGGTTTATTAATCTTTTTTGTATTTCTCCTAGTATTATAGTTGGTATAATACCTCTTATCCCTCCTCCATCCACAGATAAAACATACTTTACCATTTTAAATTTAATTTATTTAGACCGTTGCTATATATGGTTCTGTCGCATCTGTATTTAATTTTGTATAGTTGTCTCCCTTGTCTTGAAATTTGGATATTATGCGGCCATAAGTTTAGCAAAGTTATCAAAAGTAGATACCTGTTTTTTAGCTCCGATTAATTGTCCTTTTTGAATTATTCTAATATTTTCTATTCCTGTAATGGTAATGTTAGCTGAATGGAAATTCTTAAATCCCAACATAGGTTTTATCCGTTTTTTGATAAACCTTTGATCTTGTTTGACTCTATTATGTAAGTATTTGTTTTGAAATATTTGAATCTTGTGATCTTGATCTAGTTCTGTATTTAATGCATCAAGTGCAGATTTATTACTACCGCTTTTGTTAACTACCACTTTGTATGGAGTGTTATTATCTCTGATAGCCTTACGAAAAAAAGAAAGAGCTGCAGACTTGTCTTTACGTTCACTTAGAAAAAAATCAACTGTATCTCCATAACGATCTACTGCTCTATATAAATAAATCCACTTACCATTTAGTTTTACGTAAGTTTCATCCATTCTCCAGCTATTACCAACTGGGCATTTTCTTTTTCTTACTTCTTGATCTATAAGGGGAATCAACTTAATGACCCACCTTTGTAAAGTAGAATGATTAATCTTTGCGCCTCTCATATGCATCATTTCTTCCAAGTCTCTATAGCTTAAAGAAAAACGACATTGCATATAGACAAATAGGAGGATTAACTCTGGTGATGAACAGAGTCCTTTAAAATAAAGCAATAATCTACGGGTAATACTAAACATTTTAGTCAATTTTTAACTAAAAATAATAAATTAACTGATGCCTTACAACAAATGCGACAGAACCAATCCACTTACCATTTAGTTTTACGTAAGTTTCATCCATTCTCCAGCTACTACCAACTGGGCGTTTCTTTTTCTTACTTCTTGATCTATGAGTGGCATAAACTTAATGACCCACCTTTGTAAAGTAGAATGATTAATCTTTGCGCCTCTCATACGCATCATCTCTTCCAAGTCTCTATAGCTTAAAGAAAAACGACATTTCATATACACAAATAGGAGGATTAACTCTGGTGATGAACAAAATCCTTTAAAATAAGGGAATAATCTACGGGTAATACTAAACATTTTAGTCAATTTTTAACCAAAATTACTAAAATAACCGCTCCCTTAAAACAAACGCGACAGAACCCTTTTTTCGGGCTACTATACTATAAATCAACTACAGACGTGAAAGAGCCCAATATAGCCCTATTTTTTAAGCTTAGTAGACTTTTTCCATATAACCGCTAAAATAGAAAAAAGGATTAAAATCGTTGTATGGAGACATATATAGGACCATCCTATCCCTAAAAAAGCTAATTGGGTACGCCATAAAGGAATCTTTCGAAATACTAAAAAGGTAAATAAGAGTATTAAGAATCCCTGTTTAGGATAAGGTATTGGATAGCATCTTTGACCCATATAATAACCCAATAAACCCATAGCCACCGCACCACTCATGGAGGCATATACACAGCCCCAATGGCCAAATCTTGGTATCATCAGAAAGGCAGTAAGTCCAATCACTAGACTGCCCCATGCACTGATCCAGGTATTGTATTGGGTATGATTACTCAGTTTAAAAGCAGTACTCAAGTTGTAATAGATGCCTAAAAGAATATAGACAAATGCTAAGTAGGGTACAGTGTCAATGGTATAACGATACCTTGCGTTGGGGATGAGTATTTTTGCGATCCAATCTACATTTATACTCAGCAGCAATAGGCAAAAGCAGGATACTAGTATAAATACATACATCGTTTGGCTATATAACCTTGGTGCCTCTTTTCGATCTGAGTTGGCAAAAAAGAATGGTTCTGCAGCATATTTAAAAGCTTGAATCCCTAGTGTAATACATACCGTCAGCTTACAAGAGGTACCAAAGTTACCTAATATTTCCTCTTTTGTATGGGTAGTGTAAAAATTGTTGGGAACTAATTTTCGAAAACATAAGAGTGGTAAGGTTTCATTAACTTTGAAAAATAGAATGGTAAAAAAAGAAGTTGTGGCATAACGACCTATCATTGCCATTGTATGGCCATGCCAAACCCAATAGAATCCTTGAAATTGAGCGAATAAAAGGGCTAAAGCAGTTACGCTAGACAATAAATTGGCTATAAAAACAGCATCTAGTTCATTTAAGGCTATCTGTATATGCAAACCATTACTTATCCAATAGGCTATACTGTTTAAACATATAGGACAATAAAGCAATACAAAAGAAAAAATAATATGAGCAAAAGATTGCAAAAATTTTACCAACAAGAATTCAAAAGTCTTTTTTTCTACACGTAGCCTTGCTAAGGGAATCATCAGTAGCGTATCTAGTATAAGTATCCCAGTCATATAATAAAAGTACCGTATATGGACTAAGTGATTGGTTAGCTTTGCAATTTGTGGTATAAATACAATCAGTAGGATTGAAAAAATAAAACTCGTAACAAGTAATATGGTTATAACTGCATTAAAAGTATAGGATTTGCCCAATCTATGTACAAACCTTAAATAGGTTACATCCATGGCTAAATCGTAGATGACATGGCCCAAGGCAATGTAACTACCATAGAACTCTGTAATAATGCTGTAGGCACTTGGGGTTAGTAGATTGGTTTGAAGTAGTAAAACCAGATACGAACATCCGCGCACTATAATATTGCTTATGCTATATATAATGGTTTCTTTACCTAGTGTTTTTACCGTGTGATGCATCTTAGCTGTTAGATATATTTTCCTAGTGAATAAGCCCCCCTTTTTTGAGTTGAGGGCATCTAAAAATTTTGTCGGCTATTGTACCGCTGATATAGAAAGTTTTTCCCAGATTAGGTCTTTAAGATCAATAATACCCTCCCCCGTAGCAGCGGAAATAAAACAGCATGTGATTCCCTTAGGCAAATTTTGTAACAAGACTTTACGTGCCGTTTGGCTTAGTAAGTCTACTTTTGACACAACCAATAACCTTGGTTTATCTAATAACAAAGGATTATGCGCTTCCAGTTCGCTCAGCAACATGTTATAACCGCTATTGATAGAATTAGATTCTGCGCTGACCATAAATAGTAAAACTGCATTGCGCTCAATATGGCGTAGAAAACGGGTGCCTAATCCCCTGCCTCCAGCTGCGCCCTCTATAATCCCTGGGATATCTGCCATGACAAAAGATTGCTGGTCTCGGTAGGCCACCACACCAAGGTTGGGCACTAAAGTAGTAAACGGATAGCTGTCAATGCGGGGCTTGGCTGCTGATACAACCGAAAGCAACGTAGACTTACCTGCATTTGGTAGACCTACTAGACCGACATCTGCCAATAATTTTAATTCCAATACCATCCAGCTTTCCATACCTGGTGTGCCTGGATAAGCTATACGAGGTGTTTGATGAGTAGGGGTTTTGAAACGGGTGTTGCCCCAACCACCTTTTCCCCCTTGCATTAAAATATATTTTTTTTTGTCCTCTAGCACTTCCAGAAATACCTCTTCATTATCTGCGCTTTTAGCTACTGTTCCTAATGGAACATCTATGATTACATCTTTTCCACTTGCACCAGTTTTACAGCTATCGCCACCTACCTCCCCATTGGCAGCAATAATATGTTTTCGATATTTAAGATGGAGCAAAGTACCATATTGTTTCGCACCACGTAAAATGATATGCCCGCCTCTACCACCATCTCCTCCATCTGGTCCGCCTTTTGGAACAAACTTAGCACGTATAAAATGGATCAACCCGGCTCCCCCCTTTCCAGCGCGTAGGTAAAGCTTTACATGATCAATAAAATTTGGTGATGACATAGTGGTTATAGCTTGAGCCGATCTATAATGGTTTCAATCGCTTTAGTCACTTCGTCTATAGCTTGCGTTCCATCTACACGATATAATTTGTTTTGGTGTTGATAATAGTTGAGCATAGGTAGGGTCTTCTGTTGGTATATGTGCATACGTGCTTTAATTTTATCATCATCTTGGTCATCAGGCCTTGCTTCAATGGTTGCCCGTTCTCTAAGCCTTTTTAATAAGTGCACATTGGGTACATCTAAAAGAATTACGCCATCTATTTTAGCATGGTATGATACCAAACAATTATCTAAGAAAGTTGCCTGTACAATCGTTCTTGGAAAACCATCAAGTAATAAGGATTCATCGGAAGGTTTTGTTTCTATAAGTTCTCTTATGATTTGAAAAGATATATCATCTGGTACCAATTGACCATTATTAATATACGCCTCAATGCGTGATTTGTTGGCTCCATTTTCTGCTATTTGTTGGCGCAACAAAGCGCCTAAAGCGATCGATATAAAGCCATATTTTTGAATCATCCGTTCAGCTTGTGTGCCCTTTCCAGACCCAGGAGGGCCCACTAGAATAATATTTAACATAAATAGGTAACGATGGATTTTAAAATGTGAAATTTAATATAAAATTAAGAATAATGGCACGTAGTGCTTAAAAGTTCTACATATAAAAACGTTGGATAGAACAATTTAATAATGCTTATGCGTGTTTTATCCTTAACTTGACGCGTATGCTATAAAAACGGTCTTACTTTCTTTAAAACAAACGTCGCATAGCCAAATAAAGGTAACAGAACCGATATTAGTGGATGGTTTCTTCTAATAAATAGTTTATCAATGGTTTATTGACCAATGCGGGATGTACCACAAAGCTTTTAACCGAATGGCCACTTTTGATTGTAGATTGTAGATCTTTGGTCATTAAAGGATGCCAATCAGGTAATGCTTTTTTTTGTTTAACAAGGCGATAGGCACAACTTTTGGGTAGCCAAGTAATGGTCTTTACATTTGTAGGATTTAATTTGATACAATCATCTACATAGCGAAATCGTTCTTGGTAGTTGGAACATTGGCAAGTGCGGGTATTAAGTAGCCGACAACAAATCTTTGTAGTACGCACCTGTTGCGTTTCTGCTTCTTGTATTTTAAGCAAGCAACATTTACCACATCCATCACATAAAGACTCCCATTGCGCTGGAGTCATTTCCTCTAATGGTGTACTAAGCCAAAATTGGTCTTTTTCATGGGTTGTATTCATTGCATGTAGTATAAAATTAATTTAAATATTAATTGTTAATCAGATATAAAAATTTATCTATACACAGTTGTATAAAGAAAACTTTTATATAACTTAAATAAGTTGTCATGTTATTATTTTATAAAGACTTAATAATAGGCACTAAAACATCTGTTTTTTTACTAAAAAAACAGGTGAAATAAATTATTTAATTTTCTGTAAATCAGTAAAATAAATACAAAAGACAGGCTAAAAATATTCAAGCAGCAGGAAACAATATTGTAGGGGTTACCGGTGTAGTAAGCAATGGATTTTCTTGGTCTTAAGTAGAAGTAAAAGTGGATAGCGTGCGTACACCCACCTGACCATCCTTTACAATGCTCAAAATTTATATAGGTAACTTTAAAGAAGGTATGGGAAGCGCTGCCGTCTGAGGTAGGCTGTAATCAACCCCTTCTACTTCAAAACCAAATAGCTTATAAAATTCATGGCGGCATCCTACCCAGTCCGTAACAGTAGTTAGATTTCCTTCGTCTATCTTTGACCAAAGTGCAGCAACTGCTTGTTGCACATCTTTCCGCATCTCCCAATCATCTATACGAATCAGCCCTTGCGCATCTACCAATAGTGTCCGATCTGTTCTATACAAGCGATCAGCATATAACCTGTACATTTGTTCTATACACCCCTCGTGTAGTGCTTTCTCTTTCATAATTTTGTAGAGCAATGAAATATAAAGCGGTACTACCGGTATAGCTGCACTCGCTTGTGTCATCACTGCTTTACTCACAGCAATGACAGCCTGCCCATCTATAGGACGGAGCCGGTGTTGTAGTATTTTGCTCGTTGCTACCAAATCTTTTTTTGCCATTCCAATCGTTCCTTTTAAATAGATTCGATGGGTTAGCTTAGGGCCTATGTAAGAATAAGCCATTGTTTGTACCCCTTTAGCCAATAACTTTTCCGCGAATAAAGCTTCTATCCACATCATCCAGTCTTCACCTCCCATTACTGCAACCGTATCTGCCACTTCTTTGGGCGTTGCAGGCTCAATACAAACATCTGAGAGATGGCCACTTATTATATCCACCGTTTGGTTGCGATAAGGCTCTCCAATAGGTTTTAAACAGGATTTAAAAGACATACCCGTTTGGGGATGGGTACGGCGCGGAGAAGCTAGGCTATAGATTACCAAATCTACTTCACCACCCCAATCCTCTTTGATTAAAGCAATGGTTTCTTGTTTTATGGCATCTGAAAAAGCGTCACCATTAATACTTTTAGCATAAATTCCCGCTTGGTGTGCAGCTTGCTCAAAAGCCGCTGTATGGTACCAACCAGCAGAGGCAGTACGCTTGTCATCGGCTGATCGCTCAAGAAAAACACCTATAGTTTGCGCTTTGGCACCAAAAGCCGCTACTATTCTACTGGCTAACCCATAACCCGTAGAGGCACCTATAATCAATACTTTTTTAGGACCTGATGCAATGGAAGGCTGATTGGATACATATTGGATTTGTTGCTGTACATTTTGGATACAGCCTGCCGGATGAGCCGTAGTGCATATGTATCCTCGTATTTTTGGCTCTATATGCATATTTATTTTTTTATAGATGGATTAGAAGGGTTAGGTGATTGTAACTTTTCTGGGTGTTTTCCCATATATTCAACTGTTTTAGAAGATAGACTCGCTTCAGCAGCAGCGGAGCGAGGGGGAACCTTATGCTCCTTGCCCATTTTACATTTTCCATCAAAACAAGCCCCTTCTTCAAAAACTAGTTTGCTAGTAATGATATCACCCCATACCATTGCAGTTGATTTGAGTACAAGTAACTCTATAACTTCTATGCTTCCTTTTACCTCCCCACCGATTTCAGCATTTTGTGCTACAATATTGCCTTCTATCTGAGCAGTATGGCTCAAAACGACTTTTGCTTTTGCCTTGATACCACCCGTTACCTTACCCTCTATGCGCAAATTACCTGTAGTGTGTATATTTCCTTCTAAATGCGAACCCTGCCCTATAATGTTACTAATCGCTACAGGGTTTGTCTGTTTTATTTTGTTATTGAACATTTTTTAGGTATTAATATAGTCTTCTGGATTTAATGCAACACCTTCGCTCCAAAGCTCAAAATGTAGATGGGGCCCCGTGGAGATTTCTCCAGAATTACCCATAAGCGCCACTACATCACCTGCTCTGACCAAGTTACCAACTTTTTTAAATAAAATGGCACAATGCTTACAGATTGAAACAACGTTATTGTAATGCTGAATGACGATAACCCATCCCGTATCCACGGACCAATCGGAAAAAATCACAATACCAGTTGATATGGCTTTAATAGGATCTTTTTCTTTTGCGACAATATCAACCCCATAATGGTTACCTGCTCTATGAAATTTTTTCGTAATCATTCCATTAATAGGGGGAACCAATAAAAGAGATCTATTCTGAATAGTATTTTCTTGGTTGGTAGATACCGCTACAGATGAGACCACTTTAACATCTTCTTCTATTGATTTTGGAATAGTAGTACGAGATGACAAAGGGAGTGAAGATTTAGATTTTACTTGAATGATCTTTTGGAGCGTCGAAATAAATGCAGTTTGACTACTAATTTGTTGCTCTAAGGCTTCTACTGTAGTCGCTAAGGAAAGTATTTTTTTTTGATTTTCTGTTTCTATATAGATGGGGTTCATCCACCTAGCTAAAACAGTTTTAGCCAGCCATAGGCTCAGACCAAAACTTATACATAACCATGATAAAAATATGGTCATCAAGGTTGCGTAGCTGAAAGAAGGCGTTATATACTCCGCAAAATTTTCAACATTTCGAATAATCAGTTGATATCTATTTTCGAAATAATCTAGAAATCTTTTTTGGGTACGCAATGGTCAATTTATTTAAATATTTAGCACTTAATGAAAGGGGCTTTTCAATCGAAATAGCAGTTGCTTGGCATATTTTACCTGTTGTGGGTGGCATTGGATTTGAACCAACGACCTTTCCGATGTCAACGGAATGCTCTAAACCATCTGAGCTAACCACCCCTAATGACGCCTGTAAAACCAGATTAGAGCCCGTGAAGGGTTAGGCTTTACCTGCTTAATTTTAATTTTTTTGTGCGCAAAGGGGGACTCGAACCCCCATGCCCGAAAGCACCACCCCCTCAAGATGGCGTGTATACCTATTTTCACCACATGCGCAAAAATAGCCGTTTTATACATTGCACCTGGCAACCAGATAAACCAAACTAATTTAGTATATAATAAGATATTTGCCAAATATTGACTGAATGCGTTGGGCTACTGGATAGCCATTATCATTAAATGGCTAAAGGATGGATAGAGTTTTTTTTACATCATTCAATGCACATCCATTTCTTATAATTTTAAAAGATGCTTTAATAGAGAGGTCTAAAATGGTAGAACCTAATCTCATCGGATCTATGGTACCCAATCTACCTCCATCAAAAACTGCATCTAAATCGCACCAAAGTGGCTTAAATTCTTGTACGTTTAGACAGCTTGGCTCTTTACTTTTATTGGCACTGGTTAATGCAATCGCTCCATTACAAAGTTGGGCAACTTGCATAATAAATGGGTGATTTGGCATGCGAATGCCTACTAAATGGCTGTTAGCGATTCCATCTTGATCTATAGATGGCCATGCTTCAAAAAGCAGCGTAACCGGTCCAGGAAGTAAATTACCTAGTATAGGTATAATCTTTAGGTTTACTTTACCATATTTAGCGATCTCTTGAATAGTTCCTACACAAAGGGCAATCGGGTTATCGTTTGCACGTTCTTTGATTTGAAATAATCTTTTTAACGCTTGCTTATTTTGCGCCAAGCAAGCCAAGCCATAAACCGTATCGGTGGGTAGCGCAATGATGCCTCCTTTATGTAATAATGTTGCAGCATATTGGGCAGCAGATCGCCATGGAGCAGCCGATGACAGCGCTTGATCTGTTTGACTCGTTAAAGATACAAATGAAGTCATTAAAATAATAATAAGCTATAAAGTGTCTAGTCAGCCATCCGGCAGTTATATGTTACAAACAAATAAATAAAATGTAGTACAAAAATGTCTTTGGTTTCAAAAAAATTTTTTAATAGAAGTTCAATAAAATCCATCTTCCAAATGTACAATCTCGGTAATTTGTTCTTAACTACCTAGTACCGCTATAATATCAAAACGTATGGCCTGTTGGTTATTTTGGGTACGTAAGTAGTGTGTCGCAGCCAAGCGTAGGGCACGCATTTTTTTTCGGTTAACAAAATCTTCTGGATGGCCGAATAAATTATTCTTACGTGCTTTTACCTCAACAAAAACAATCAATTCGTCTTTTTTAACAATAAGATCTATTTCAAAGCGTTTGTAACGAAAGTTTTGCGCCAGTATTTTAAAGCCTTTTTTTACTAAGTAATCTGCAGCAACTATTTCTGCGTATTGACCAAAGGCTTGTGCCATATTTTTTGTGGGCATAGGCTATAAATCAATAGTTGGTATGCTATACAGAGATTATGTATGCTCTAAATAAATATAGAAAATAGTTTGCTTAAAGACGCTTAAGGTATGACCTTATTATTCGATGATCTGGTCGGACTTTGTTTATAATTTGGAGTGCTCTTTCTAGTAGCCCATTCCAGGCAGATAGACTATAATTAAGAAGTGGAAAGTAAAAACTTAATATAATTAAATAAATATAAATTTATTTTTACCATAAAATAGCTGTAATTTAGTCCCCTATGAGGAGGATGGTAATTTTAGCTTTGTATTTTTCAATGGGTCTTAGTAGTGCCATAGCATTACCCGGTCGTTTTAGTGCTGAATGTTCCCCTTCTTGCGCTATTAATAGGGTGTATAGTCGAATGAAACCACCCCTTTGTACCAAAGGGAACCCCATAAGGCTCCATTTTGGTGGTGCCTATCACTTTTTGCTACAGGAGTACGTTAGGCTTAGTGTAGGTATTTCCTATGCTTTAAGCCATATGGAATGGACTCGTGCGGCTAGTGCATCGGCACCCTCTATACATGAGGCTTATTCCGTACGTTATCTGTGGGTACCTTTTCTATGTAGATTTTATACTAGTGAGGTAATGATTGATACCAGCATCTATTGTAAGCTAGGTCTCATACCCTCTATACATCTACCTAGAAGATCCACTGCACCATACCATTCAGGTAAAGCTGCTTTTTTGACCCAACGGCCTTTAGGCTGTTTTATCCTTTTAGGTAGTGGCGTAAAGTATGATTTTAGTTTGACCAATAGCCTTGTTGTAGGATTAAGTTATTGTTGGGATGTATCTGGTGTGATGTATAGAGAAGATTCAAATGATGGTTCAACCTATCTTCATAATAACTTTGTTTGCGTTGATTTTTGCTTTTTATTTTAATCATATCTGCTAAGTATAGTTAAATAGCTAAAGCATAGATAATGATCGTTAATGGACAACTAGGCGCATTTGTCCAAAGCAGCCTACAAAAGGCCTATAACTTTTTTAAATTATATACATACTATGAAACTATCAAATTTTAAGTTTGAGCTGCCAGCGCATAGCATTGCACAGTATCCAATCGAGGGAAAGGAAGAGGCCCGTTTAATGGTTGTACACAAAAATAGTGGCAAAATAGAGCATAAAACCTTTAAAGATCTGCCTACTTATTTTAGTGAAGGGGACACCTTGGTGGTCAATGATTCTAAAGTGTTACCTTGTAAGCTTTATGGTTGTAAAGAAAAAACAAATGCAGAAGTAGAAGTACTTTTATTACGAAAATTAAATGATGAGCATGGTTTATGGGATACCATTGTAGAGCCAGCACGCAAAATTCGCATAGGGAATAAAATTTATTTTGGCAATGGTGAGTTGGTGGCTGAAATTATAGATAATACGACTTCAAGAGGTCGTACCCTTAAATTGTTATTTGACCGCACAGAAGAAGAATTTTATGCACTGGTCAATCAAATTGGCCATATGCCTTTACCTCCTCAAATAGGACGTTCTTCGGAGCCAGAAGATAGAGCCTATTATCAGACTATATTTGCCCAAAATATAGGTAGTATCGTATTGCCAGCTGCTGGATTGCATTTTACCCCTTATCTATTGAAATATTTAGCTTTACAAAATATTTCTGTTGTGCCGGTTACATTGCACATTGGTTTAGGTGAACTTAGTACCATTGATATGGAAGATCTAACCAAGGTAAGGGCCTCTTCTGAGCGTTTTACGATCACCCCAGAAACAGCAACGGTGGTAAACCACAGCTTGCAGCATCAAAAAAAAGTTTGTGCCGTGGGGACTTCAGTATTAAGAGCTATGGAGTCTTCTGTTTCAGTTGCTTGTCAAATAAAACCGGCCAGTGACTGGACGAATAAATTTATTTTACCTTCTTATTCCTTTAAAGTTTGCAGTGCATTATTAACTACCTTTCATCTTCCTTCTTCTATTTCTTTGGTCAGTGTAGCTGCTTTTGGAGGAGAGGAATTAATTTTAAATGCGTATGCTGAAGCAATCAAAGAAGGCTATCGATTTTTTCTATATGGCGATTCTATGTTGATTATATAATTATAATATAGCGCATTTTAGTATGCCATACCATTAATAATTTCCTATATTCAGAAAAAGTTGTCGCTTGGTAAGCTCTATTTTTTAAATCTTCAACGAAAAACAGAACATTTATTCTATTTATTATGCTAATGATTGCTACAAATATGAAAAAAATTAAGCGGTTGTGCGGCTTATTTATCCTGTGCTACCTACATATAGGATGGGCACAGCCCACCCTTGATACAACTGGTTACACCGTACGCAACATTCAGGTAAAAGGCAATCTTTTGGTAGATACTGACGTATTGATTACACTTTCTGGTTTACAAAAGGGCGTAATAATTGATTCATCTTCTGAACAAATTCGTCGTTCTATTCGAAAAATTGCCAAACATGATGGTATCAAGTCTGTTGCGATCTATTTATCTGACGTGGATCAGATTAATCATTTAGCAACTTTTGTTATTCGTGTAGAAGAACATCCTCAGTTGGTCAACTATCTGTTAGAAGGGTTAACAAAAAAAGACCGAAAAGCCTTGCTGGAAGAGGTTCCCATAGATAAGCATGTTGCATTGTCTCCACTTTTTCTTCAGAAAACGATTGCTAAGATTAAAAAAATTTTTTTAGAAAAAGGTTTCAGGGATGTGCAGCTCTCTACAGAATTGATTCCTTCGCAAACAATGGATCAAAAAATTACCTTAAAAATTAAGATACATAAAGGTAAAAAAAGTATAGTTCATAAGATCACGCTCGAAGGAAACAACCATTTAGATACCGATCTCTTACTTTATAATCTTAAAGCGTTAAAAGAAGCACCCCATTTTACACTGGTCCAGGATATTTTAAAAAAAAGCATTACCCTTGCACCGATTCGCAAAGGCGGTGTACTGTTGCAGTTGCCTAAGACGATAGATGAAGTGAAGCGTTATTTGTTTAGTCATATTTCTTTTTTCCCTTCTGTTTTCACAGAAGAAAAATATTTAAAAGCTAAAGAAAATTTGATCCTTTTTTATCAGTCAAAAGGATTTAGAGACGTACATATTGCAGCAGAGCGTTTGAAACCTTCTAGGGGTGGAAAGTTAAATATTTATTTAAAAATTAATGAAGGAAAGCAATATACCATTCGTCATATCAAATGGGTAGGTAATTATGTTTATAGTGATCAAGTACTAGATAAGTGGTTAAACCTGCAAGAAGGAAGAGTCTATGATCCACTCTATATTACCAGCCGATTTACCCCTGGTATTACAGCCCCAACCATTCGTGATTTATATGCCAATAATGGATATTTTAATTTCTGTGCAGAAGTTGTTGAAACCAGTCTAGAAGGCAATCACGTAGATCTAGAAATTAGAATTCAAGAAGGTAAACAGTTTACCATTCGTCAAGTAGATATTATAGGGAATACATTAACCCATGATTACGTTATTCGCCGTGAACTACTGACCTTACCTGGAGAAAAATACAACGAAGGACTTGTTCGAGCTTCCATACGCAACTTGGCCATGTTAAGATTATTTAAGCATGAAAAATTAAATCCAGATATACAGCCAAACCAAATAAAAAATACAGTAGACCTTATCTATTCAGTAGAAGAACAGCCCCAGTTTGATATTAAACTCAATTGCAGTGGTGGTCAGGGTATTATGGCCGGCCTTGAGCTTGGTTCTAATAATGTTTCTTTAAAAAACCTCTTTAGAGGAAAAATACCCATAGGTGGTGCGCAGGAGTTGCATTTAACCGCTCAGATAAATGGTAAAGATTATAAAAATTTCACCTTTTCTTTTCAAGAACCTTGGCTTTGGTTAAAATCCCACCCTTATATATTTTCTATAAGTTTCAATAGTGCGTTTCAAAACGCTCCGTATGGTGGGAATCATGCATTGGACGATTGGGTAGACTTAAATATATTCCCAGTTGGAAAACAAAATAAAAAATCTACAATTTCCTCAATTGGTGGCCGAGTAGGCCTTGGTAAAAGGTTTGCTAAATATTGGGAAATCCATTGGGGAGTGGACTACCACTACCATAGGTATGCATCCTATCCATTATTACAAGATCAGACAAAAAGATCAGGTTTCGTACATGATTTTACATTAGATTTTGCTTGGCAGTATTCTAGTATCAATAATCCAAACTATCCTACTAGTGGAGCTTCTTGGTCTAACTTTCTAACCTTAACACCTCCCTATACTTTGTTGGGTTATACGCCCTCTGTAGCAACAGCTATGCCACGGGTTAAAGAATTTGTAAAATTTATAATGGATGGATATTACTTTAAACGGTTGTTTGGTAATTGTGTCTTACATTTTCGTGGCCATGTTGGATTTTTGCACAGTTTGTCTAGCAAAGAAATAGGACCTTTTGAGCGATTTTATTTGGGCGGTACATCAAGTACGCCAACAAAATTATTGGGTACTAATTTTGTTACGTTACGTGGTTATCCAGATGAGAGTCTTACACCAGAAGACTATACAACAAAGATAAAAGGGGGCGTTTTATTCAATAAGCTTGTTTCAGAGTTGCGTTACCCAATTGCTTTGTCACCTATTTGTTGCTATCTATTGGGATTTGTAGAAATAGGCGATAGTTGGTTAAACTATAAAGATTTCAATCTATATAATATGAAAAAATCTATAGGTGGTGGCATACGTCTTATCTTGCCTATACCGCTTATACCAATGCTTGGCTTGGATTTTGGTTATAGATTGGATCCTGTAAAAGATATACGGAGTGCTAAAAATTCTTTTGAATATCATTTCATCCTTGCACCTAGTATCCGTTAGTTAGTATAATTTGTTATTCACTATACTAATAATCAGAAAGCCATGCTCTGCTTTGTACAAATTAGTATTTGTGTAAAGTTTTATATTATATAGATCTATAATCATTATATTATATAATGTCATTGTAACATACGATTTTATTACAACAAACTTTGCTATGGCAAAAAATTTAGTTATTGTTGAGTCACCTGCAAAAGCCAAAACATTAGAACGTTATTTAGGCAGTAACTATCAAGTAGCCTCGTCTAATGGTCATATTAGAGATCTTATTAAAGGCAATAATGCCATTAACATTCAGCAAGGATTTTTGCCTAGTTACGAAATCAGTCCTGGCAAGGAAAGAGTGGTACAACATCTTAAAAAACTGGCTACTGGTTCTGATTGTGTTTATCTAGCTAGTGACGACGATCGAGAAGGAGAGTCTATTTCGTGGCATTTAAAAGAGACGCTTGGGTTAAAAGATAATCAGGTGCAACGCATTGTTTTTAGAGAAATTACTAAAATGGCTGTTTTGAACGCATTGAAGCAGCCACGTGCCATTGACTCAGCTTTGGTAGATTCGCAACAGGCCAGACGTGTTTTAGACAGACTTGTAGGCTATGATCTATCTCCTTTATTATGGAAAAAGATCAAACCAGGTCTTTCTGCAGGCCGTGTACAATCTGTTGCGGTAAGGATGGTCGTAGAGCGAGAGAGAGCTATTGATCGTTTCGTTTCAACCGCCCATTTTGCCATATCGGCTTTTTTTATTTTACCAACGGGACAGTTGTTAAAGGCAGATGGTACAAAGAAATTTAAAACAGCAGAAGAAGCCTTTGCCTTTTTAGAAGAATGCCAAGAAGCCATTTTTTCTATTAAAGCATTGGATACAAAAGCATTAAAACGGTCCCCTTCTCCCCCTTTTATTACTTCTACATTACAACAAGAGGCTAGTAGAAAACTTGGCTATTCTGTAAACCGTACTATGGTACTTGCTCAGCAGCTCTATGAAACCGGTAAAATTTCCTATATGAGAACAGATTCGGTTAATCTGTCCAAGGAAGCTATACAAAGTATGTCGGAAACGGTTTCAACGATCTATGGGGTTGATTACTTTCAGGCTAGAGCCTATACTACTAAATCATCTACTGCACAAGAGGCGCATGAAGCGATACGACCTACTGATTTTTCATTACAAGTAGCCAGTAGCCATAAAGACGAACAGCGGCTCTACGAACTGATTTGGCGTAGAGCCATCGCTTCTCAAATGGCCGATGCACAAATAGAAAAAACAATAGCAACGGTTCAAATTTCTACAGTAGAACAGCCACTAATCGCAACGGGAGAAGTATTAAAATTTGAAGGCTTTTTAAAAGCATATGTACGCGATGAAGTGGATGAAGCAGAAGATTGTAAAGGGATGTTGCCACCGCTCCATATAGGTCAAGAACTCCTTCTGGAAAAAATATTGGCTAGAGAACGGTTCAGTAATCCGCCCGCTCGCTATACGGAGGCTACTTTGGTAAGAGATCTAGAAGAAAAAGAAATCGGGCGTCCATCTACTTATGCTCCTATTATTGCGACTATTCAAAAAAGAGGGTATATTAAGTTGGAATCTCGTGAAGGCTTTCCACGTGCTTATAGGTTATTGACGCTACAAAATAAGCTGATTCGTAGAGAAACATTAACTGAAATTGTTCGTGCAGAGAAGCAAAAGCTTTTCCCAACGGATATGGCTGCTGTCGTCAATGACTTTTTAGTTAAACACTTTTCTGATGTAACAGATTATAATTTCACTGCACATGTAGAGAAGGAGTTAGATAAGATTGCACAAGGTACGAAGATCTGGAATCAAATGCTAAGAGAATTTTACAATGGTTTTTATCCTAAAGTGCAAGCTACTGCGGGTATAGACCGAACTATGGTAAACTATACGAGGCTTTTGGGAAAAGATCCAGCAACCAATGCTTCGTTAATAGTCCGATTGGGTAAGTATGGTCCATTGGTTCAGTTAGGCATTGAAGAAGATGGTCGTGAGGAAGCACCTCGTTTTGCAGGACTACAAGCCAATCAGCGTATGGAAACAATTACCCTAGAAGAGGCCTTAGAACTGTTTAAACTACCACGCCTAGTAGGGACCTTTGAAACCCTCCCGCTCATGATCAATATAGGCCGATTTGGCCCATACATTAAACATGGTTCGCTTTTTTATTCTATACCAAAAACAGATGATCCATTTACCATGGATGAACAAAATGCAATAGCGATTATTGAAGCCAAACGGAAAGCAGATGCTGAAAAATTAATCAAAACTTTTCCTGAAGATCCAACTATACAAATTTTAAATGGAAGATGGGGCGCTTATATTAAAAATGATAAAAAACATACCCGTATTCCTAAAGATATTACAGATCCTAAGTCGCTTAGCTTAGAAAAATGTTTGAATATTATGGAAAGCAATTTAAAATCAAAAAATAAATAAAAAATTGCTATTACTTGCTTATTGTATAAAACAGTGACTGGATTTTTTAATCCATAAAACTTTATATGTAAATTACATGTAGTAAAAGAGGGAAGAAATTTGTCTGTAATAAATTCAAAAGTAATTTTTATTTTTTTACCCATTATGAGCCACAATAACAACCGTAATACCATCATTATATTTTGTTTTACCTTATTATTGCATTGCATGCGTAGTGATTGCGTATGGGCTGATCCACAGGTAACCTATGGGTCAACTACTGCAAAAATTGCACATCATTACCTAAGGTCTTTTACTATTCTTCCTGCTTCTTCTACTTTAGTACCTTCAAAAACAAAGGAGAAAAACATTTTACAAACGGATAGTATAAAATTGGCTGAAAGCACCCAACGCAAAGTCGTATTACGTACGATATTTGATAATATTGATGTTAATATTCCGACAGAAAGTGGTAGTATATTGAACAATAATGCATGGACAGATTTAATGCTTTTTTGTGGAAGACCTAATAATCTAGCGTACCACTTCCTGTCGCGCATTAATCGTACCACTACTGTACTAGGTGAGTGTGCATTGGCTACACTTTTGGTAACGCCAACCAGTGATATTACGACACTAACCAACCGTCAACAAACCTTGCAACTATTATTAGAAGATCCCACTTCTTTGGCAAATTTAAAACAAGCTTTGGCATGCTACCAAACGGTAGAACAACGTTTCATTTCTTTATGGACCCATACAGATCCACTTTATACCCATGCATATAGAAATTATATGCATCAGCGGTTCCTATCACCTAATCCTGCTGCAAATAAAATAGCTCGCAAGCTTAATACCCGGATTTTTTTTAGAAACGTTTTAGACATATATGGAGAATTTGTCGCGCTTCCGGTATTAGGCCTGTTTTTGTGTGAAGCTACACACTGGATGACGTCTATTTCAAAAGGAGGTTGGATGCCAGGCGATAGAAGCAGTAGCTATTCTGCCTTTCCCTTATTTGTACCCATTATTTCCATCAGATCTGTTATAGAGCATTATAAGGATACCAATGGCCAGCCATCTCTTTTACCTTTTCTAGGTGTAGCGGCTACGCACACGGCAGCTGTATGGCGCGGTTATTGTGGCATAAAAAGTTATAAAGAGTATAGTGCTGTTTTTCGCAGCCTAGCCAACCGTATGCGGGATGTACAAATTTTTATGCAAACCATCCAACAGATCAGTAACATTGTAGCAGCCAATCAACCATTAGAAGCCAATTATGGTCCATCCTTAAGTGCGATAAGGACCCTATTGGCGAAACGTAAAGAAGCGAGTGAAATAGGCATTTTAATAAGCAACTTGCTGGATATGAAACTTAATAATTGGTCCTATATTCATGGAAATAGTGGTAAGCTACTCGCTACATACAATTTGTTCATAGAACATAAAGATTGCTTAAAACCTGCTATGTATGCATTAGGTCAGTTAGATGGCTTTATGGGTATGGCTACTTTAGTAAAAGAAGCAAAACAAACCTTTCCAACACACTGTTACACTTTCACTAAGTTCTTAGATCGTTCACAACAAACTACTCCATGTATAATGTTAGATGGAATGTGGTATCCAATGTTGAATCCTGAAACGGTTGTAGATAATACTATAGAAATGGATGTCCATAAGACTCGTAATATGATCCTTTGTGGACCGAATGCAGGTGGAAAATCTTCTTTTATTTCTGGTGTAGCAAGTAATTTACTACTCAGCCAAACCTTTGGGATTGCAGCGGCTAAAAGTGCTATTATTACTCCTTTTGATAAGATCAACACCTTTATAGAACTCAAGGACGATATAGCCTGTGGTGCTTCTCTCTTTATGGTAGAAGTAGAACGCATGCATCGGTATATGAATATGCTGGAAAACGCCAAACCCAATGAATTTATTTTTACTATTTCTGATGAACCTTTTGCCCGTACCAACCCAGTTGAAGCCAGTGCTGCAGCTTATAGTATATTGGCTGGTATGGCCAAATATACTAATGCGCTTCATATTGTTTCTACACATTATCCAATTTTAATGCATCTAGCCGATACATTTAAAGACAGGGGTATTAGAAATTTTAAAGTTTTTATAGATAAAAAGCCAGATCAAAAATTACACTATACTTATAAAGTTGTACCAGGTGAGGCAGACCAATCCATTGCTTTGAAAATACTTGAACAGGAAGGATATGATCCAGCACTATTGAAACAAGCAGAGGATATTGTTCAAAACACTCAAAAGTGGCCTTTGTTAAAATACTTTCAAGGGAAAGATAAAAAAAGAGTAAAATGTAGCAACCACAGATGATCTTAAAAAGTGTTTGGAAAGAGCTACCACACACAGCTTATCAATTGCTAACTTATGCAGCTAACCACAGAATATGGTTACTAGAAGGTCCTATAGGTTCTGGTAAAACCACCCTAATTAAGGAACTTTGTAAGGCGCTACAAACGGTTCATACGGTCAACAGTCCAACTTTTTCAATTATTAATGAATATGAAACAGTAGATCATATTCCTATTTATCACTTTGATTGCTACAGGTTGGATAATGTTAATGATGCAATTGCACTAGATTTTGAAAGTTATTTTGCTTCTGGTTGCTATTGTTTTATAGAATGGCCTTCGAAAATTGAATCGATTTTACCTTTACATTATTTCTTGATTACAATAGAAGTAAAAACGCCGACAAGTAGAAATCTGATTTGTCATATATAGTAGCTGATGTTCGGCTCTGTCGCATCTGTATTTAATTTTGTATAGTTGTCTCCCTTGTCTTGAATTTTGGATATTATGCGGCCATAAGTTTAGCAAAGTTCTCAAAAGTAGATACCTGTTTTTTAGCTCGGATTAATTGTCCTTTTTGAATGATTCTAATATTTTCTATTCCTGTAATGGTAATGTTAGCTGAATGGAAACTTTTAAATCCCAACATAGGTTTTATCCGTTTTGTGATAAACCTATGATCTTGTTCAACTCTATTGTTCAAGTATTTATTTTGAAATATTTGAATCTTGTGATCTTGATCTATTTCTGTATTTAAAGCATCAAGTGCAGCTTTATTACTACCGATTTTGTCAACTACCACTTTGGATGGAGTGTTATTATCTTTGATAGCCTTACGAAAAAAAGAAAGAGCTGCAGACTTGTCTCTACGTTCACTTAGAAAAAAATCAACTGTATCTCCATAACGATCTACTGCTCTATATAAATAAATCCACTTACCATTTAGTTTCACGTAAGTTTCATCCATCCTCCAGCTACTACCAACTGGGCGTTTTCGTTTTCTTACTTCTTGATCTATGAGTGGCATGAACTTAATGACCCACCTTTGTCAAGTAGAATGGTCAATCTTTGCGCCTCTCATACGCATCATCTCTTTCAAGTCTCTATAGCTTAAAGAAAAACGACATTGCATATATACAAATAGAAGGATTAACTCTGGTGAAGAACAAAATCCTTTAAAATAGGGCAATAATCTACGGGTAATACTAAACATTTTAGTAAATTTTTAACTAAAATTACTAAAATAAATACCTTCTTAAAACAAATGCGACAGAACCAAATTTAGTCTTTGCGTAGTAACCTAGCTAATATTTCATTTAAACTGCCTTCATCTGTTACCAAAACTTCTCGAGCTTTACTCCCTTCGAAAGGGCCTACAATGCCTGCAGCTTCTAATTGGTCTATCAGTCTTCCAGATCGGTTGTAGCCCAGCTTCAGTTTCCGTTGAATCAAAGAAGTACTTCCTTGTTGATGTAAGACAATCAGTCTTGCTGCCTCTTCAAATAGTGGATCTGTTGATTGTAAATCTACTGACACGCCATCTTCTTTGTCTTCTTCATCATAAGTAGGCAACAGGTAGGCAGATGGGTAGCCTTGTTGTCCACCAATATAGCTGCAAACACGTTCCACTTCTCCGGTATCTAAAAAGGGAGTTTGTAATCGAATAATATCAGAATTCATAGAGAGCAACATATCACCATTGCCTACTAATTGCTCTGCACCACTTGCGTCTAAAATGGTTCTAGAGTCAATTCGTGAACTTACTTTGTAGGAAATCCTAACAGGAAAGTTGGCTTTGATAATACCAGTAATCACATTTACAGAGGGTCTTTGTGTCGCCAACACAAGATGTATGCCAATGGCACGTGCCAATTGGGCCAGTCGAGCAATGGGTACTTCTATTTCTTTACCTGCTGTCATCATCATATCTGCGAATTCATCTATAACCAATACAATGTAAGGTAAAAACAGATGCCCTTCTTGAGGGCTCAGTATCCTTTTTATGAATTTTTGATTATATTCTTTAATATTACGGGTCCCTGCTTCCTTTAGCAGTTCATACCGATGGTCCATTTCAATGCATAAAGAATTAAGGGTATGGATTACTTTTTTGGTTTCTGTAATAATAGGTTCTTCGCTGATCGGTAATTTCGCTAAAAAATGACGTTCCAATTTATTATACAAAGAAAGTTCTACCTTTTTAGGGTCTACTAGTACCAGTTTTAATTGAGAGGGATGCTTTTTATAAATCAAAGAGGTGAGTAGTACATTCAGCCCCACAGATTTTCCTTGCCCTGTAGCACCGGCAATCAGTAGATGCGGCATACGGCTCAAGTCTGCAATAAACAATTCATTTGAGATCGATTTACCCAATACAATAGGTAAGTCCATCTTCCCTTTTAAAAATTTTTCAGAGCCAACCATCTCCTGGAGGGGTACTACTTCTCTATTTTTATTGGGTACTTCAATACCAATCGTTCCTTTTCCTGGTATGGGTGCAATGATCCGAATACCTAATGCAGCCAGGTTAAGTGCAATATCGTCTTCGAGGTTTTTTATCTTGGAGATTTTGACTCCTGCTTCGGGTACTATTTCATAAAGGGTAACAGTAGGACCAATAGTGGCTTTTATTTTGGCAATATTGATCTTAAAGTTCTGTAGGGTTTGTACAATATTATTTTTATTGATAGCCAATTCTTCTTGTGTAACAGATAGTTGTTCTTGTGTATACCGTTCTAGTAGATCTAAAGGAGGATATTTGTAGTTAGATAGATCTAAAGTTGGATCGTAGTTTTCACTCCGGATGTCGCTTAAGGGTACAGTTGAACCAATAGCAGGTGGAGGCGCTTGAGGCAGATTTTTAGGAGATGGTTCAGGGGAAACTATTTCAAAAGCTACATTGCTTTTGTGTGGAGCAATAGTTTTTGTACCAGTTTGATCACTTATATCTTCTAAATCTCTAG
This sequence comes from Cardinium endosymbiont cEper1 of Encarsia pergandiella, assembly GCF_000304455.1. Classification (NCBI taxonomy): domain Bacteria; kingdom Pseudomonadati; phylum Bacteroidota; class Cytophagia; order Cytophagales; family Amoebophilaceae; genus Candidatus Cardinium; species Cardinium endosymbiont of Encarsia pergandiella. The sequence continues at coordinate 273,568 of NC_018605.1, read as the reverse complement.
TAGCATGTGTAGTCGTTATGTTACTCGTTTTTTTTTTACTAGAGGGGACCTCATTTTCTGTATTAAATGTTTCATCAGCTATTCTATTACTTTCGTGATCAATCAAACATGTAGCATTATTCTTTGCTTTTTTGCTTGAGAATAAATTAATATTTGGTAAAGAGGTTATATTAAAACATACTACAGCAAAAATGATCAAAGTAACCACAAGAAAAATAAAAGTACCATAGCCTAATAAATTTTTAAATAAGATGCCGAGTGTATAGCCAATCCCTCCAAGGTAATTGGCCAGTAGGGCAGCAGTTGGGTAGAGTGCATATAGATAGCCCAGTAAAATATTAAACCATAATACCAGAAAAATGGAGGCCATCATCACTTTTAATAAAGAAAGGTTCGGACAAATTTTTTGTGTAACCATTTTTAGACCGATTAAAAATAGGCAAGGCAAAAAAATAAAAGCAGTGATGCCCCACCATATATGGACACAATAATAACTTACAAAAGCGCCTGTAAAACCTAACCAGTTGCCAGTAGCCAGATTGGACGGTTTTAGACCTAATTTCCCAATAGATTCAATAAGATGCTGATCTTTAGTGCCATGAATAAGATGAGCCAAAAAGGAAAATGCTAAAAAAATAGTTATCCCCTGCAGCAGAAGTCCAACGGTTATTTTAGTACGCTGATCTAGTATAAGTGGCTTTGACGGGGTACTTTTTTTAGGCGTATCTGGTTGGATTTTATAATTATTCTGGGCCATTCAATAAACGAAAAAAATATAAAAAATATAATGTAGAACAGATCACATAGGGAAAACTTAAGCAAATCCCAATTCTAATTTTGCTGCTTCAGACATTCGATCCATTGTATAAGCTGGTTCAAAGGTAAGATGTACGGTTACTGCATGTACGCCCTCTATGGCTTTGATTTTTTCTTCTACTTGACTTGGGATAATATCTGCCGCTGGACAATTAGGAGAAGTAAGTGTCATTAAGATTTCAATATTATTTAGTGGTAAAATCGTAATTTCATAAATAAGCCCTAGTTCATAGATATTGACAGGTATTTCTGGATCGTAAACTTGTTTAATGGCTTCTATGACTTGTTCTTTTTGAACCATAGTAATTGATTTAAGTAGTAGATTAATTCTAAATATAACCAATCATCTCTAAAACAGATACGATCGGTTCATATAAAGCAGGTCACTTCATAAAATTTTTAGTTGGGATGATTGAAAAAATTACCGGCTCAAGCCAATAGCAAAAGCACCTCTGTTACTCTCTACATCATAAGACCCTCTCCGAAACTTAATATGCATTTGTATACCCAAGAAACATATGCTTTCTATGCTGTCTTTAGGTCATTTTTTGACCTGATAAGTTTAGATTTTGTAACTATTTTTCTTAAAAATTTCATAAAAATATGGCTTATAGCCACCATGTGTAACGAACACATTCTTTCGCAGAGGGTCTATAGAATCGAGTAATGTCTCGATAGCTCTGTGGAGGTTCTCTATAGGTGCAATAGCACCACTTTTTAAGTTTAAGGACTAATTGTTACACACATAAACAAGCTAAAAAATCTATAAAAATCTGCTGTGGTTTTATGGTTGGACCAATGTTTACTATTGTAATAACTTAATATCCCTAAAAACATCTTTTATTTGAGAAAAATATTTGCGGATTTAAATAAAAGTTATACCTTTGTATTACGATTCGACGCAGGTAAAAATATAAAAGTGTTAAAAGCATTAAAAGTGCAGAAACATAAAATAAAAATGTGTCATTTTAAAAATGTTCTTTGACTTATTGTAAAAGCAAAATAAGGTAGATTAAATTTCTTTTTAGAAATTTAGCGTATCTCTATTTCAAGAGCGAGTAAGAAATAAATAAGGGCGTATGGGGGATGCCTTGGCTCTTAGAGGCGATGAAAGACGTGATAAACTGCGATAAGTTGCGGGGATTGGTTGTACGATTTGATCCGCAAATTTCTGAATGGGGCAACCCACCCTATCATTTAGATAGGGTATCTTTTATTATTAAAGGAAGTAAACCTGGAGAACTGAAACATCTAAGTATCCAGAGGAAAAGAAAACAAATAGTGATTCCATAAGTAGTGGTGAGCGAACGTGGATTAGCCCAAACCATAGCAGTTTCTGCTGTTATGGGGTTGTAGGACTAGCCATGCAACTTAATATCAAGAACTTAAATTACTTGAAAAAGTAAGCCATAGAAGGTGAAAGCCCTGTCAAGGTAATAGGTATTAAGTTGGTTAGTATCCTGAGTAGGTCAGTCCCGGTGAAAGGCTGACTGAATCTGCCGGCACCATCCGGTAAGGCTAAATACTCCTAAGAGACCGATAGTGAACAAGTACCGTGAGGGAAAGGTGAAAAGTACCCTGAATAAGGGAGTGAAATAGTTCCTGAAACCATACGCTTACAAGCAGTCGGAGTTTTTTTTTAAAATGACGGCGTGCCTTTTGTATAATGAGCCTATGAGTTAATCTTTTCTGGCGAGGTAAATTCTTTTGAAAGAAAAAGCCGAAGCGAAAGCGAGTCTGAATAGGGCGTTGAGTCAGAAGAGTTAGACGCGAAAGCCAGTGATCTACCCATGGCCAGGTTGAAGCGTTGGTAAAACAACGTGGAGGACCGAACCAGTGGATATTGTAACGTCCTTGGATGAGCTGTGGGTAGGAGTGAAAGGCTAATCAAACTGGCAGATAGCTCGTACTCTCCGAAATGTTTTTAGGAACAGCCTTAAGTTTATACTGATAGGGGTAGAGCTACCGATAGGACTAGGGGGGTAACCTACCGTGTCCAGACGAACTCCGAATACTATCAGTTTTGCTTAGGAGTGAGGGCTAGGGCGTTAAGGTCCTAGTCCGAGAGGGAAAGAACCCAGACCATCAGCTAAGGTCCCCAAATATATACTAAGTTGAACTAAGAAGGTTTAGTTGCTTAGACAGTCAGGATGTTGGCTTGGAAGCAGCCATTCATTTGAAGAGTGCGTAACAGCTCACTGATCGAGCGACAAAGCGTCGATGATAAACGGGCATTAAGTATATTACCGAAGCTATGGCCTTACTGCTTTAGGTAGTAAGGGGTAGGAGAGCATTCTAATAAAGCTGAAGCTAAGTAGTGATGCTTAGTCGATTGATTAGAAAAGAAAATGTAGGCATGAGTAACCAAAATAATGGTGAGAAACCATTACACCGTAAGACTAAGGTTTCCATGGCGATGGTTGTCATCCATGGGTTAGTCGGTCCCTAAGCTGAAGCCAAAAGGCGTAAGTGATGGAAAATCGGTTAATATTCCGATACTAGCTAGTAACAGAGAAGGGGGGACGAAAGAGTGAAAGGTCTGCCTTCTGACGAATTTAGAAGGTTAAAGCCCGTAGATATAGGTGTGGCAGGCAAATCCACCATACCTGTCGAAAGTAATAGTACTGCAATCCTTCAGGAGCGTAGATAATGACCCTAATCATATTTCCAAGAAAAGCCTCTAATCGTTTTTAAGTGCTAGCTAACCGTACCGTAAACCAACACAGGTAGTTGAGGAGAATATCCTAAGGTGTTCGAGTGATTCGTGGCCAAGGAACTCGGCAAAATATCCCTGTAACTTCGGGAGAAAGGGTGCCTCATTGTTCCCCTTTTTAAGGGGGGCAATAGGCCACAGTGAAAAGGCCCAGGCGACTGTTTACCAAAAACACAGGACTTTGCAAAATCGAAAGATGAAGTATAAGGTCTGATACCTGCCCGGTGCTGGAAGGTTAATAGGAGGAGTCAAGTTGTAAAATTAAAGCTCTGAATAGAAGCCCCAGTAAACGGCGGCCGTAACCTTGACGGTCCTAAGGTAGCGAAATTCCTTGTCGGGTAAGTTCCGACCTGCACGAATGGTGTAACGATCTGGGTACTGTCTCAGCCACGAGCTCGGTGAAATTGGAGTGGCGGTGAAGATACCGTCTACCCGCAATGGGACGAAAAGACCCCATGAACCTTTACTATAGCTTAACATTGATAATATGTAAATAATGTGTAGAATAGGTGGGAGGCTACGTAAGTAGCCGCCGTTGAAATACCACCCTTTATTTATGTGTTATCTAATTCTTTTGAAAAAGAAGACAGTGTTTGGTGGGTAGTTTGACTGGGACGGTCGCCTCCTAAAAAGTAACGGAGGCTTTCAAAGGTACCCTCAGTACGGATGGTAATCGTACGTAGAGTGCAATAGCATAAGGGTGCTTGACTGTAAGACAAACAAGTCGAGCAGAGTCGAAAGACGGATATAGTGATCCGGTGGTTCCGAATGGAAGGGCCATCGCTAAAAGGATAAAAGGTACTCTGGGGATAACAGGCTGATCTCCCCCAAGAGCTCTTATCGACGGGGAGGTTTGGCACCTCGATGTCGGCTCGTCACAACCTGGAGCTGAAGCATGTTCCAAGGGTTGGGCTGTTCGCCCATTAAAGTGGCACGCGAGCTGGGTTCAGAACGTCGTGAGACAGTTCGGTTTCTATCTATTGCGGGCGTTAGAAGTTTGAGAGGGGCTGACCTTAGTACGAGAGGACCGGGTTGGGTAAACCTCTGGTGTATCAGTTGTGACGTCAGTTGCACTGCTGAGTAGCTACGTTTATAAGAGATAAGTGCTGAAAGCATCTAAGCACGAAACTCGCCTCAAGATGAGACTTCAATAAGGGTGGTTAAAGATGATGACCTTGATAGGTTGCAGGTGTAAAGTCAGAAATGGCAAAGCTAAGCAATACTAATTACCCGAATGTTTCTTGTTTTTCTTCTTGATTTTGCTTTTACAGTAGTCAATTACTTTTGCAAAGTATTAGATAAGTAATAAATAATATAATGCTTTGTTAGAAATTAAAAATAAAGGTGACGAAAGCGCTGGTGTGCACCTCTTCCCATTCCGAACAGAGCAGTTAAGCCCAGCAGCGCCGATGGTACTTCGGTAATACGCGGGAGAGTAGGTAGTTGCCATCTTTTATTTTTTTGTGCTGTGCAGTATTTATTAGCTGCACAGCACTTTTTTTATATATACACCTGGAAATTAATTGGGGAACGCCATATACTAATTTGTCTACATCCATAATTGGCTCCTTTGGTTGTTCGGGTTATTTTTTAATTCCCTAAATTTAAAACACAAAGGAGCTTCTTTAAACTCAAAAATTAAAATCTAGTCCAGCGCTCAGGTGATTATTTTGGTTTTTGAATTTAAAATTTAGCTATAAAATAGCTGGATAGCACAAGGGATCCACTTGATGCATCATGCTATATATTTTACTGACTACTTCTTCTACGTTAGGTTTAGAAAAATAGTTTCCATCGTCTCCATAGGCTGGGCGATGTGGTTTGCTGCTAATCGTTATCGGTGCTTCGTCCAACATAGCGTAACCCTTCTGCTCTTCCAATACTTGTTGCATCATATAGGCAGTTGTACCGCCTGGGACATCTTCATCTGCAAAAACAATACGATTCGTTTTTGCCAAAGATTGTACAATACTATGATGTATATCAAAAGGTAATAAAGTCTGTACATCAATGACTTCACATTCAATGGCTAAATCTGAGAGTCTATCCGCTGCAGCACAAACAATTCTACACATCGCACCATAGGTTACAATCGTCACATCTTTGCCTACACGAAGTAGTTCTGGTACACCTATCGGTATGGCCATGGTTGCTACATTATTAGGCATAGGCTCCTTTAAGCGGTAACCATTCAAACACTCAATGATTAAAGCAATGTCATCTGAACGCATCATAGTATTGTAAAAACCAGCTGCTTGGGTCATATTCCGGGGCACTAGTAGGTAGATCCCCCTTATGGCATGCATAATGCTCGATATATAAGAACCAGCATGCCAAATACCCTCTAGTCGGTGGCCTCTTGTCCGAATGATCATAGGTGCTTTTTGTCCTCCTTTCGTTCTATATAGCAGTGTAGCTAAATCATCCTGTATAATTTGTAAAGCATAAGGAAGATAGTCTAAATATTGTATTTCAACGATTGGTCTTAGCCCACGCATGGCTGCACCAATGCCTTGACCGATCATAGTACACTCTCGAATGCTGGCATCGGTTACCCTTAGTGGACCATATAGCGGCTGTAGACCTGCAAAACCCTGGTTTACATCGCCTATTTTTCCTAAATCTTGTCCAATCGCAAAAACACGACCATCACGCGCTAATAACGATTTAAAACAACTACATAATATTTCTCTACCATCTACCTGTGAAGGATGGTCTGTATAAATAGGAGGTATTCCTTTTACATATAAAGCAGCACTTCTAGAGTGGCTATAAAGATGGCTACTAAATCTGTTTGTGTTGTTTCTTATATTTTTGTGCCACCAAGCCAGTAGACCCTTTTTATGGACATAAGGTATCTCCCGTAATGTATAGAGGGCTTTATCTATTGCTTGACTGATATCTAAGTAACGGAGATGGGGTTGTGCAGTTAGGGTATCCATAATAGTAGACCACTCGCTCGTGTCTGCTATTTCTTGGGGCAATACAATATCGTTTAACAAAGCAAGTAGCTCATTTTTTGCTTGGTTGCGGTCATGGATAGAGGCATGCCATGCAGCTTGCTGCGCTACTTTTACTTTTTTATCTGCTTCTAAGGCAATGTTTTGGAGTGTCTCCTCATTGGCTATGCCACTTTCTATCATCCATGCTGCCATCTTTGGTAGGCAGTCATATGCCCTTTCCCATCTTAATCGTTTTGCCGACTTGTACCGTTCATGAGAGCCAGATGTAGAATGGCCTTGTGGTTGGGTAAGTTCTTTAACATGAATCAATACAGGCACATGTTCGGTTCTACAGATGGTTACCGCCTGATGATAGGTGTGACATAAAGCTAGATAGTCCCACCCCTTCGCAACAAATATTTCATAGCCAGTTTTTCCCTTTGTCCGTTTAAAGCCTGCTAAAACGGCAGAAATGTCTCCCTTAGTAGTATGATAGGGTTGGGGAACAGAGATACCATATCCATCATCCCAAATAGAAATACACATAGGTACTTGTAAAACCCCACCTGCATTAATGGTTTCAAAAAACATACCCTCTGAAGTACTTGCATCACCAATGGTGCCAAAAGCCACTTCATTCCCTTTATAAGAGAATTTTTTTTGTATGTTGTGAAAATCAGTAGCTCGGTATAATTTAGAAGCATAGGCTAGTCCCAATAATCTGGGCATTTGTGAGGCCGTACAGGATAGATCAGCGGAAACGTTTTTACGGGTGAGTTGATTCAACCAATTGCCTGCTCCATCTATAAATCTTGTTGCAAAATGGCTGTTCATCATTCTCCCCCCAGAAGCCGGATCAGCCTCTATAGAAGTATGTGCATATAATTGGGCAAAATATTGTTGCAAAGTCAGTGCACCAATCGCAAACATAAAAGTTTGGTCTCTATAGTACCCCGCACGCCAATCCCCAGCTTGAAAATATTTAGCCATAGCTAGTTGAGCTACCTCTTTACCATCTCCAAAAATACCAAATTTCGCCTTTCCTGCAAAGACTTCTTTCCGTGCTAAGACACTTGCTGCTCTGCTCTCACAAGCTATTCGATAGTCATGCAGTATGTCAGTAGGCGTAATGGATAAGGCGTTTAACATATGCTTTTTGTAGTGCAAACCACTTACTAGATTCTAAATTAAAAATATACCATTGTAAATTTAGATGCTTTTTATCCAAAATCATTACTTATCGTTATGAATTATATAATCACTGTGTAGCCTGAAACGTCTTTATAACATCGTTGAATGAATATGGCTATCATTACATGCTGGCTAAACACTGACTAATTGTCAGCATCTGTTCATCTATACTTTATAATTTGATCTATTTAAGCCATTTGGCATGAAATCTGCTTTAGTATAAGTCAGATTAAAATGTGTGCAAGCAAGTTCGCATGTTGTACACATAGCTTAATGTAGATGTATACGATCAACCATTATTATTAATATATAAGTTATGAGCAAAGTTCATATAAGACCATTAGCTGATAGGGTTCTAGTACAACCTGCAGCAGCTGAAGAAAAAACAGTTGGCGGAATTATTATTCCTGATAGCGCTAAAGAAAAACCTCAAAAAGGAAAAGTGATTGCAGTAGGACCAGGTAAGAAAGATGAACCTATGACGGTTAAAGTAGGGGATCAGGTGCTTTATGGCAAATATAGTGGTACAGAGTTAGATATAGATGGTGCAACCTATCTCATTATGAAAGAATCAGATATTTATGCTATTACCTAATTTGATAGTATACATAATCAATTAAATTCTTATAACCTTATTAAACTAATATACAATGGCAAAGAATATAATTTTTGATGCAGAAGCACGCGAGAAGCTAAAGAGAGGCATTGATACCATGGCCAATGCAGTGAAGGTTACCCTAGGTCCAAAAGGTAGGAATGTTATTTTAGATAAAAAGTTTGGTGCTCCTAGTGTGACCAAAGATGGTGTATCAGTAGCAAAAGAAATTAGTCTAAAAGATCCTGTAGAAAACATGGGTGCACAACTGGTGAAAGAAGTAGCTTCTAAAACAGCGGATAGCGCTGGAGATGGTACTACTACTGCCACACTTTTGGCTCAATCTATTTTTACACATGGTATTAAAAATGTGGCTGCAGGCGCTAATCCGATGGACATCAAGCGTGGTATAGACAAAGGTGTAACAGCCGTTGTTAAGAAGCTACAAGAAATCTCTAAAAAAATAAATGATTCTAAAGAAATAGAACAAGTAGCCACTATTTCCGCTAATAGCGACTCCAAGATCGGTAAAATGATTGCAAATGCTATGGAAAAAGTAGGTAAAGATGGCGTGATTACAGTTGAGGAAGCAAAGGGTACAGAAACAGAAGTAAAGGTAGTGGAAGGAATGGAATTTGATCGGGGCTATCTATCTCCTTATTTTGCAACCAATACAGAAAAGATGGAAGTAGAGCTTTCCAATCCTTATATCCTGATTTGTGATAAGAAAATTTCTACTATGAAGGATCTGCTTCCTATTTTAGAAGCCGTTTCTCAAAGTGGAAGACCGTTGGTAATCGTTGCCGAAGATATAGATGGCGAAGCATTGGCTACCCTTGTTGTAAATAAAATTCGAGGTGTGTTACGTGTAGCCGCTGTGAAGGCACCTGGTTTTGGTGATAGAAGAAAGGCAATGTTAGAAGATATTGCCGTACTTACAGGCGGTAATTTAATTGCAGAAGAAAAAGGTTGCAAACTGGAAAGTGTTACTTTGGACTATTTGGGTACTGCAGAAAAAATCAATATCGATAAAGATCGTACCGTTATTGTACATGGTGGTGGAAATAAGAAAGATATCGAAGCGAGGATCGCCCAAATTAAGGCACAAATAGCACATGCTACTTCTGATTATGATAAAGAAAAACTCCAAGAGCGTTTGGCAAAGTTATCTGGTGGTGTAGCCATTTTGTATATTGGTGCAGCTACAGAAGTAGAAATGAAAGAAAAAAAAGACCGTGTAGATGATGCATTGCATGCAACAAGAGCTGCTGTACAAGAAGGTATTGTGCCAGGTGGTGGCGTTGCATTGTTGCGTGCAGCAACCTCTGGGTCATTAGATAACCTAGCTGTAGAAAATGAAGATGAACAAACAGGTATCAAAATTTTGAGACTTGCACTAGAGTCGCCTTTGCGCACCATTGTAGCCAATGCAGGCGGTGAGCCATCTGTAGTGGTCCAACGTGTAAAAGAAGGTACCGATTCTTTTGGATACAATGCGCGTACAGATGTGTTTGAAGATCTGTATAAGGCAGGGATTATTGATCCAACTAAAGTAACCAGATTAGCGTTAGAGAATGCAGCTTCTATTGCTTCTCTTTTACTGACAACGGCTTGTGTAGTAGCAGATGATCCGGAAGATGAAAAGCCTGCTCCTATGCCTCAAATGGGTGGTGGAATGGGTGGCATGATGTAACCTATTGGTTGACAGCCATCTATTGGTCCAATCAAGGTGATCGATATCCAACCGATCACCTTGCTCCCTTCAAGCCTTTTCCCTCATGCTACTGTTATTTGGCCTATACAACTCCATTTAGTCAACCATGCATCTTCATCACACGCTGGCTTACTTCAGTGACTTAGTAGTGGTTACAAATGGCCAAGTAATCGTTAAAGCAGCTAATTTCCCCATAACAGAATTAATCATAGATAGCAGAAATAAACCCACTACCCCATTCCCTATTTTTTTTGCCATTGTAGGCATTAACCACGATGGACACAATTATATAGCAGCAGCTTATGAAAAAGGCATACGCCAGTTTGTTGTCGCCCATCCATACCATTGTGCTATCATAGAAAAACTCCATGGAGTCAATATCCTACAAGTAACCCATACCTTAGAAGCTTTACACCAATTTATTATTTTTTACCGCTCAAAATATCAGTTACCGCTATTGGGCATTACCGGTAGCAATGGCAAAACGATTGTAAAAGAATGGATGCATGAATTTTTATCCAGGAAGTATAAAACGGTTAGCAACCCCCAGAGTTACAATTCTCAGGTTGGCGTACCACTTTCAATAAGCCTATTACAACCCAGCCATGCATATGGTATCTTTGAAGCAGGTATTGCGCAAACAGGTGAAATGGCTAAATTAGCCCCACTAATTCAACCGACGCATGGGCTTTTTACCAACATTGGCCCTGCGCACAGCCAAGGGTTTCAAAACATCATGCAAAAAGTTGAAGAGAAAATAAAATTGTTTGCCAGCTGTACAACTATTTATTATTGTAAAGACCATCGGCTGATTCATCTAGCCATGGTGCAGCTATATGGTAAGACAAAAATATTAGTAAATTGGTCTTTTCATAACCAAAAAGCCGATTATAAGGTTCGTTACAAACGGCTAAGCAACCAAACCACCCTATACATTACTACAACCACCCAAAGCAACACTTTTGTAATTCCTTTTCGGGATAAGGCTTCCATAGAGAATATAACCCATTGTCTGGTCTACTTATTAGATAATGGATTTGATCCCGGACCACTGCAACGTTCACTGCTCCAGCTTACCTCCATACCGATGCGTATGACCCTTAAAGCGGGCATCCATCGATGCCAGATCATAGATGATACCTACACCAATGATATGGTCAGCCTAAGCATTGCATTAGATTTTATGCAACAACAACAGCCAATGAAACGAACCGCTATTTTAACTGATATACTACAATCTGCTACACCTGATGACCAACTATATCAGGAACTAGCTGCCTTATTGGCCCAACATACCATCCATCGGCTGATCGGTATTGGCCCCATTATATCCCAGTATAAAACGCTTTTTCCTATACCAGAAACGATATTTTTTAATGGTATAGAAGATTATTTGGCACAAAAGCCATCTTTTAAAGATGAAACCATCTTAGCAAAGGGCGCACGTACGTTTCGATTAGAACGGGTGGTGCAAACAATAGAACAAAACAACCATGGAACCATTTTAGAGATCGATATGCATGCGATCAGACATAACCTTTCTTACTTTAGAAGACAACTAAACGTAGGCACTAAAATTATGGCTATGGTAAAAGCTTCCTGCTACGGCAGTGGTAGCAGCAACTTTGAACTAGCTGCTGTACTACAGCGCCATGGTGTGGAGTACCTAGGGGTCGCCTATATGGACGAGGGCATCTGTTTGCGCCAAAAAGGCATCACTTTGCCGATTATGGTGATGAATCCAACCGATGATCATTTTGATGCCATCTTAGATCATCATTTAGAACCAGAAATATACAGCTTGCCATTATTAGATGCATTGGCTTGTTTTATGGCAGAAAGATCGGTCCAATCCATACCCATTCACCTTAAATTAGAAACAGGCATGCACCGTTTGGGTATAGCAGCAACAGAGCTAGACCAGCTCATAGAGCAGTTGAAACAAATCCCCAGTCTACATGTAGTAAGTATTTTTAGCCATTTAGCTGCTTCACAAGCAGACCTGCACGATGCATATACCCTCGTGCAGGCAGAAAGATTTATAAAAATGGCGCAATATATAGAAGAACATCTGGCTATAAAGCCTTTGAAACATCTTTTAAACACCAATGGTATCGTACGTTTTCCACAATTTCAATTTGATATGGTACGACTAGGCATTGGCTTACATGGTGTAGGGGTTGATCAAACCATACAGCCCCATCTATTACCAGCCAGCAAGCTTAAAACCACCATTTCACAGGTCAAGTCTATTCAAAAAGGCGATAGCATAGGCTATGATCGCAAAGTCATCGCTACACAAGCGATGACGATTGCCATCATACCTATAGGTTATGCAGATGGTTTAAGCAGATCATTTGGGTGCGGCAAAGCCACTGTGGTTATTCAAGGACATGAATGTCCTATTATAGGTAATGTATGCATGGATATGGCGATGGTAGACGTCACAGGTCTAGCGTTAAAACGTGGTGATGAAGTGATTATTTTTAGTGCGGAACATCCAATAGATAGGCTAGCCGAACGGTTGGGTACTATTTCTTATGAATTACTCACCCAAATAAGCCAAAGGGTAAAACGTGTGTATTATACTTAATATCTATTTTCTAGTCCCTTCCATTTGGAATGGTATTTATTTTTTCTTACCATTATAGTTGCCAGTCAACAAAAAAGGAAGCAGTAATACACAATAATATAGAGTCTGCTAGGGAGTTGATAGCTAAAAAGGCAAAGAAGGAAATAATGGATAGATCCGGAAATTCTGCTTTCTCTTATGCATCTGCTGCCTATAACATTGAGATAATGAAATTATTGAGTAGCAGCTAGCCCTACCTAACCATCTATTTAGGCCACGCCAAGGCGTTAACGATAGGCTTCCTATCTTAAGGAACCCTTTTAAAGGCCTATACAGGAATAGGGAACATAATGTTCCCTATTTTATTATAGTGGTTCTGTTTGTATTGACCTCTTTGGTTTATGCAGTAGTGTAGCTATACTGAGTACAACCCTTTTTAATCAAACAAAATGCATTGGTTCAGTCATTTGTACTATTATATTTCAACCAGCATAAAAGAGGCGCTTGCAAAAGATTGCGGTCAAAAAGCACCGGTTGGAGATAGCGTACCAAACCCTTTAGTGAAGGCTACCACAGGTATACCTTCTATTTTTCCAGCTCTAAAGTTGCTTTTCTTTTAGTAATTTTTTACCTAGCGTATGATTGTGGCCTATTACTTTATCAAACAAAAAAAGCAGTAGCGCATTGCTTATGTTTACCTTTTGCAGTGCAACTTTTATAGCCATCGCATAGTCCATTGTATATTACCAGCTAATAGAATAAAATGATTCATATTTTAATGGATGGTCAAACAAAGTCATTTCCCAAAGGGATTACTGGCTTAGCCATTGCCCAACAATTTGGCGCAACCCTTGATCTCTTAGCGGTTCAGGTAAATGGCCTCGTTTATGACCTTACGCGCCCTATTGAGGTAGATGCTACCCTCCATTTTCTTAGATGGGAAGATGAAGCAGGCAAGCAGCTCTTTTGGCACTCTTCTGCCCACCTTTTGGCTGCAGCATTGTCCATATGTTATCCAGGTGTTACTTTTGGCATAGGTCCTCCTATTGCAGAAGGATTCTATTATGATGTCGATTTAGGACCTTATCCTACAAATAGCTTAGATCTAGCAGCCATAGAAAGAGAGATGATGAGACTGGCCCAGCGCAAGGATCCATTTGTCCGTCGAGTCGTTTCCAAACAAGAAGCCATTGCCTTTTTTACTAAAAAAAAAGATCCTTATAAATTAGAGCTATTAGAAGGACTCGAAGAAGGTACCATTACCTTTTATCAGCAAGGTGATTTTGCTGATTTATGTAAGGGGGCCCATTTGCCCCATACTGGATGGATAAAAGCAGTTAAAATTTTAAATGTTTCAGCCGCTTATTGGCGGGGGGATACAAAAAATAAACAGCTCACCCGTATCTATGGCATCACCTTCCCAACTAAAAAAGAACTAGCTGATTTTTTACATAGACGAGAAGAAGCCCAAAAAAGAAGCCATGTAAAAATTGGAAAAGCACTTGGCCTCTTTACCTTTTCTGAAAAGGTAGGACTGGGTCTACCCCTTTGGTTGCCTAAGGGGGCACTATTGTGTGATACATTGGTCCAGTTTCTTAAAAAAGAGCAAATCAAACGGGGATACCAGCCAGTTGTTACCCCTCATATTGGCCATAAGGCACTTTATATAACCTCTGGCCATTATGAAAAATATCAAACCGATTGCTTTCAACCCATTCGTACCGCTGAGGAAGAATACCTTCTAAAGCCTATGAACTGTCCCCATCATTGTGAGATTTATACCAGTGCCCCCCGTTCGTATAAAGAGTTACCCATACGTTTGGCAGAATTTGGGACGGTCTATCGTTATGAATTACATGGTGCCTTGCATGGATTGACCCGAACCCGCTGTTTTACCCAAGACGATGCCCATATTTTCTGCCGTTCAGACCAAGTACCAGAAGAGTTTGCCAAAGTAATTGATTTAGTACGCTATGTATTTGGTCTATTTGGTTTTAAGGACTATACTGCACAACTCTCTTTTAGAGATCCCAATAGCCATACCTATATGGGGGATCCGCAAGATTGGGATCTGGCAGAAGCAGCAATTCAAGCCATTGCCCAAGAGAAGGGTTTGCAAACTACCGTTGCCCTAGGGGAAGCTGCTTTTTATGGACCAAAAGTTGATTTTATGGTAAAAGATGCCTTGGGGCGTAGTTGGCAATTGGGTACGGTGCAGTTGGATTACCAGCTTCCTATTCGCTTTGATCTAACCTATATGGGGGCCGATAGCCAAAAGCATCGGCCTGTTATGATCCATCGTGCTCCGTTTGGTTCATTGGAGCGCTTTATAGCCATTTTAATAGAGCATACAGCGGGCAAATTTCCACTCTGGCTAGCGCCAGAACAAGTAGTAGTTTTATCCCTTTCCGATAAATATGCCAGTTATGCTACAGTGGTCCACCAGAAACTATTGGAAAATGAGATACGTACTGTCTTAGATATCCGAAGTGAAACCATTGGCAAAAAAGTTCGTGAAGCTACTTTACGCAAAGTTCCTTATATATTAGTCGTTGGCGAAAAAGAAATGGCAGATGAAACCGTTGCCATTCGAAAACAAAACAACCAAATTAGTATGGCTCTAAATGATTTTATTCAGCAGATTCGTGCAGAATTGGCTACAATAGCCAGTTGTAGTATAAGCTAGCCACCGGCTGTACCATTTTAATAATGGTTGTGCACATCAGTGCTAGCCATTATAAATGTTTTAGCCCTATTTAGTTATTAGCAATTTTTATACCATAAAAATGTAAAACCATGCAATGGACCATACCAGAATTGGTAAAGCGATTTGGTGCGAAGCAGATGGGTGGTGTCGATGCGGTCCTCACCCATCTCTGTACATTGGCGGAAGGAAGCCCAGGAGGGCTTAGTTTTTTTTCAAGTCCGCAATACACTACTGCTTTTTATCAAACCAAAGCCACAGCTGTTTTGGTTCCCCAAAATTTCAAGCCAGTTGTACCCGTAGCCGCTACTTTGATAAAGGTGGAGGATCCTTACCGCTGTTTTTGTGCCCTTATAGAGGAAGTATACCAAGAAAAAATGGTTCCGAAATGGGGCATAGAATTTCCTTCTTATATAGGGAGGCAGGTTACAGTAGGGGAAAATGTTTACAGAGGCGCTTTTTCCTATATTGGTCACCATGTAGTGATAGGCACAAAGGTAAAAATTTATCCACATGTGTATGTAGGAGATTATGTAACCATTGGCGATGATACCATACTCTATAGTGGTGCCAAAATAGCCCCTTATACCGTAATAGGTAGTCGATGTACCATCCATGCGGGCGCAGTCATTGGCAGCCCTGGTTTTGGTTTTATAACCCATGCAGATGGCAGTGCCAAACGTATTCCCTCAGTTGGCCATGTTTTATTGGAGGATGATGTAGAAGTTGGTGCCCATACTACTATAGATGCAGCTACCGTAGGGCGTACCATAGTAGGAAAAGGCACTAAGGTAGATAACTTGGTGCAAATTGCCCATAATGTTCACATAGGGAAACATACGGGTATTGCGGCACAAGTGGGGATTGCTGGATCTACTAGGGTAGGGGATTATAGTAAGTTGGGTGGTCAAACAGGTGTAGCGGGCCACCTCCAGTTGGGTGATCATGTTACAGCAGTTGGTAGAGCCGGTATTACCCGTTCTTTTCCAAAAGGAAATATTAACCTTTCCGGTACACCTGCTTTTGAAAATAAAAAATTCTTAGCTTGTTATGCCAGGTTTAAAAAACTTGCACCATCAAAAAAGTAGCAAACGCATGTAGATGATACTTTTTTATGGATCAAAGCATTTTCCATACAATTTTTTAAAATATTTATGATGCAACGGCTACAACAGACCATTCAACGTATCATTTCCTTTGAAGCCATTGGCCTCCATACGGGAAAAAAAATTAAGGGCATATTAACCCCTATGCCAATTGATACCGGTATACAATTTCAACGGATTGACCTCCCCAATCAACCTATTATAGAAGCCTGCGTAGCCCATGTAGTCGCAACAGAAAGAGGGACCATGCTTGAAAAAGATCAAGTACAAGTGGCTACGGTAGAACATTGGCTAGCCGCGCTAGCAGGATTGCAAGTGGATAATATTTGTATGCAACTAGATGGGCCGGAAGTACCAGATTTAGATGGTAGTGCGTTAGGTTTTGTAAAACTTTTATTAGAAGCAGGTCTGTTACCACAAGAAGCATCACAAAAGTTTTTTACCATCAAGGAAAAATTTGTCTATGATGACCCTGATACAGGCAGCCATTATACACTTTATCCTGATACAGATTATAGCTTGCATGCAACCATTTCCTACAATAGATGGCCCATCGGCCATCAATATGCAACCCTCTTCACGTTAGCCCATTTTAAACAAGAAATAGCCGCTGCCCGCACTTTTATCTATTTGGATGAAATCGTTGCCTTGTATCAGAAGGGATTGTTGCAGGGAGGAGATCCTACCAAAGCGGTTATTTTCTCTGATCATACCGACCCTACAGAACAGTTACAGCAAGTTACCCACTTATCTGGTAAAAAAGTTGAAAATTTAGTAACCCCTAGTCCCTCCAGTCTATCTGCTTTACGCTATATCAATGAACCAGCGCGTCATAAATTATTAGACCTTATCGGTGATGTAGCCTTATTGGGTAGGCCTTTGCAAGGGAAACTCGTTGCCCATCAGCCCGGTCATGGGGCCAATATACGTTTTGTGGCTGCTTTGAAAAATCACTTGTTGAGACAGTCCGTCAAAGCCCCCCCCATTTGTGACCTACACGCTACGCCCCGGTTGAATGTAGCACAAATTAGTAAAATGCTACCCCATCGTTATCCTTTTCAATTGGTAGATAAGATTATGGAATTAGGTGACGACCATGTGATTGCGATTAAAAATGTAACCATTAATGAGCCCTTTTTTCAAGGCCATTTTCCTGGTACACCTATTATGCCTGGCGTTCTTCAGGTAGAAGCATTGGCCCAAACAAGTGGTATATTGGCATTGGATAAAGTACCAGATCCCGCACGATATCTAACCTACTTTCTTGCCATTGATGGCTGTAAATTTCGTCGTATGGTGGTGCCTGGAGATAGCCTAGTATTACATTGTGTATTGCTGACAGATATAAAATTTAGTACGACACAAAAACACTCTGTAGCCATTGCAAAGGTAAAAGGACGCATTTTTGTAGGTGAAAATTTGGCGTGCGAGGCAGTTTTATTGGCTCAAATGGTCAAACAACATGAAGCAATCTGATATCCATCCCAGTGCTACGCTGGGCAAATCGGTAACCATAGGCAATTTTGTAACGATTCAGGAAGATGTAGTCATAGGTGAGGGTACATATATAGGGCCTCATGTGACCATTATGTCTGGAAGTCGTATAGGGAAGCATTGCCAAATTTTTCCAGGTGCAGTAATTGGTGCCGTAGCACAGGGTCGCAAGTCAACCACCTTGAAAACCTATGTAGAAGTGGGGAATCATACCGTTATACGTGAATTTGTCACCCTTAATAGAGGCACTTTGGGTGATACGATTATAGGTGCGCATGTATTACTCATGGCGTATGTGCATGTGGCGCATGATTGTATCGTTGAAGATCATGTAACCGTTACTAATGCTGCACAGTTGGCAGGTCATGTCCAACTCCATCACCATGCCGTAATAGGTGGTATGGCAGCGGTTCATCAGTTTATGCAGGTAGGGGCCTATAGCATGGTCGCTTCTAAAAGTATTGTGCGTAAGGATGTCCCACCTTTTATTAAAGTAGCACGAGAACCTTTGCGCTATTGTGGCATCAATCTGATCGCATTACAACGGCATAGTTTTACAAAAGAACAAGCCGATACGATACGCCATATCTACCGTTTGATCTATCATAGCCAATTGTTGTTGCCCTTGGCATTAGAAGCAGTCGTGAACCAAGTGATCGATTCTAAGGAAAAAGAGATGGTGCTCTCTTTTATACGCAATAGTCCCAAAGGAATTGTAAAAAAGACCAATCTAATATGAGTCGGAAAAGGAGCTTGCATTCCAGAGAACGTCATAATCTTCTGTTTATTAAGTATAAGCTAAAAAACAGGTCATCGGTTGTTTCTTACGCTAAAATAAGTTAAATTGCGTAAAATATTATGAATTTATTGCTTATGCCTTGTAAGCTAAAATTTTATTGTCAACCTTTTCGATGCCGTTTCATCATTAGGATTGGCCTACTAATTTTAAATACTAAAATTACAAATATTATACAAAATTATGATTAGTAAACGAACAATATTATTATTGATGGCTGTATGGGTATTTGGTACCATCTACTATCAAGAGTATAACAAAAAGAAGCAGTTGCTTGCTACCCCCACTTTAAACAACATATCTGTGCGTTCCATTAATGGTACGGACCCACTAAGAATTCAAGATTTGAGTTCTTTTGAGGTAATTAGCAAGATATATGAAGGGTTATATACCTATCATTGCTTTAAAAGACCGTTTCAGTTGGTACCCAATCTTGCTGAGGGAATGCCTATTGTTTCTTCAGACGGCTTGGTTTATACTTTTAAAATTAAGAAGGCTGTCATATTTCAAGATGATATCTGTTTCCGAAATGGAAAAGGTAGGGAACTCAAAGCAGCTGATTTTGTTTTTAGTTTAAAAAGAGTGGTAGATCCTAAAAATACAGTCCCTTATCTTGCTCTGATAGATGGCAAAATCAAAGGATTGGATGCATGGAAAGAGCAGGCAGATTATGCGCAAGAGGTAGAAGGGTTAAAAGCATTGGATGATTATACCCTGCAGATTACCCTTACGCAACCTTGTGCAACTTTTTTGAATTTTTTAGCTATGCCGATTGCTTTTGTGGTTGCTAAGGAGGCGGTGGTGCATTATGGCTCTGAATTTTTAAACCATCCGGTGGGTACAGGTCCTTTTATGCTAGAGGGTGGGTTTAATCCGCAAGCCAAGCAATTGACCTTTGTCAAGAATCCCACTTTCAGGGAAGTATTATTCCCTGCTGAAGGAGATGCGTTATATAGACCTATAATAGAGCGCTATGCGGGTAAAAGGTTACCTTTGGTAGATAAAGTTGTCACCGATATTATTGTGGAAGACCAGCCACGTTGGTTAAAAATGAAAAATGGGGAGATTGATATGCAGCACGTTAGCGATGCCAGTTTTATATTAGGCCTTACCGGACCAAAAGGTGAACTTTTACCAGAGTGGAGCAAACAAAGATTGGTCTTAGAGCAAGTTCCGGCTGCTAGAACTGAGTTATTTATTTATAATCATAGCCATGAAATTTTTAAAAATTCTTATGTAAGGCAGGCCATGTCTATGGCTTTTGATAGAGTATCTTATAATCAAAAGTTTTATAAAGGTACTGCGCAGGTAGCACAATCTCTAGTGCCACCTCTATTAATGGATAATGCCAATGGCTTGGAGGATCCATATGGCTATAATCTGGAGCGTGCAAAAGAATATTTGGCTAAAGCAGGTTTCCCAGGTGGGCAAGGATTCCCAGTTGTTACACTTGATATCCGCCCAGAAACAAGTTTTAAGGATAAAGCAGAATTTTTTGCCCAATGTATGGCCCATATTGGCATACAAGTTCAGGTAGTAACCAATATTTGGACAGAATTACTTAATAAAGTTACTAAAGGAGCTACTATGATGCATATGTTAACTTGGTGTTCTGATTATCCTGATCTTTCTACTTTTTTTGATATAATTATGGACAAGAAATTAGCTGGTTTGCACTATGAAAATACTACATTTAATGGGTTGTTACATAAAGCTATGCAAACCGTCAACGAGGCAGAAAGAAAGCGCTTGTATGTAGAGTTGAATAAAATGGTAGCAGAGGAAGTACCTATGATTTGTGCGGTCCATCCTTCTCTTCAAATGTTATATTACAACTGGGTTAACAATGTGCCTTGTAATGACTTTTCTGGATCTCTAGATGCATATATCGCAGTAGATATGGCAGAAAAGGTTAAAGCTACCAAGTAATCTTACCTAATTTAGGTATATCCTACCTTCGGGTATACAATAGCGCTTCAGTTTTATATATTTATTTTTAATGCTGTATTGATGTAGTGTAGGTAGATAGAAGCGATTATTTACCCGAAGTGTAAATCATCACTTCTATTTTTATGATCTCTTTTTTTGTATACCTCTTAAGAAAGTTGCTCTATGCGCTTTCGGTTATCGTAGGTGTTACTTTTTTAGTCTTTGTGATCTTTAACATGCTTGTAGAAGATCCTACCCTTATCTTATTGGGTAAATATGCTACACCGAAAGCTATGGCTGCACTTAGCCATCAACTAGGCTTAGATAGACCTTGGTATCTCCAGTATTGTGAGGTACTGCAATCTGCTTTCACCTTTAATTTTGGTTCCTCCTGGGCTACCAAGCAGCCTATTTTAAAAACTTTTCAACAAGGTGGACTGGTCTCTTTAACAGTTACACTACCTTCTTTTTTGATAGGAAATGGTTTATTAATATATGTTTCCCTTTGGATGACCCAATATAAAGGAACCATTTGGGACCGCCTTTTAGTGATCGGTTGCATGGTGATGAGTAGCATTTCTATATTGGTGTATATTCTAGTTGGTCAGGTATTTTTTGCTTGTAAATTAAAAATTTTTCCAATAATGGGTTATAAAAATGGTTTTTTCGCCTGTGTCCCCTACATTATTTTGCCAACCATTATTCTGGTATTGCTTCATTTTTGTTATAACTATCGGTTTTATAGAACCATTATGTTAGATGAAGTTTATCAAGACTATGTACGTACTGCACGGGCAAAAGGATTGTCAGAAGAAGTTGTTTTATTTAAGCATGTTTTTAAAAACCTCATGGTGCCTATTCTGACAACCTTGATAAAAGATTTTCCATCTTTACTATTTGGATCTGTAGTGATAGAGAATTTTTTTAGCATCCCAGGACTAGGTAATCTTGTAATAGATGCCGTAAACCTTTGTGATTTTCCAATGATTAAAGCCGTTGCTATAATAACTGCGGTACTTAGTGTTTTCTGTAACATAGTAGGGGATGTTTTGTATACTTTAGTGGATCCGCGTATAAAATTGTAGTATAAGTATGTATAAACGTAATCTGCTTCATCAATTTGGTTGTAATGCAAAGGCTTTAATAAGTAAAAAATTAAACCTTTTTTGTTTTGTAATTTTATTGGGCTATGTGCTCGTAGCAGTAGGTACTAAAGTAGGATGGCTAGGCGCTGATTGGCATAGAGAAGTGGGGGAGGCGTATCAATCCCCTAATGCGCTCCATTATTTTGGTACAGATGTCTTAGGTAGGAGTGTTTTGGCTAAGATTTTACATGGTACCGAAGTAGCCATGACGGTTGGATTTGTAGTAGCGTTAGGTGCTGTTTTGCTTGGCGCTACTTTTGGTATAGTAGCCGCTTATTTTGGTGGTGTAGTAGATACATGTGTCGTTTGGCTTTATACAGTTGTAACGGCTATTCCCACTATAATTTTATTGATGGTCGTTGCCTTAGTATTGGGAAAAGGTATGCGCACGATTTGTATTGCACTGGTTGTAACAGAATGGACGGAGACCTGTCGTTTGATACGTGCTGAAGTAATCCGCCATAAATCTAGAGAATACATCCAAGCAGCTTCAGCCATTGGCGCTAGTAGTGCCCGTAAAATTTTTGTACATCTATTGCCCAATATACTACCCTTAACCATTTATCAGTTTTCTTTGGTTTTTCAAACTGCTATAAAACATGAGGTCATTCTTTCTTACTTGGGGATTGGCGTTCAAAACAAGCCTAGTTGGGGCATTATGATTAATGATGCCAAAACAGGGTTAGTAAGAGGTATTTGGTGGGAGCTTTTTTTTGCCACAATGGCCATATTTTTACTGGTATTTGTGTTTAATATTTTAGCTGATACATTGCGGGATCTATTAGATCCAAAGTTAAAAGGTCGATAGGCATGGAGGAAAAAATTCTTGAAGTTAGAAACTTAATGACGCAGTATACCACTGGTAAAAATAGGGTCACAGTGGTTAATAATGTCTCCTTTGATCTTTTTTCAGGTTGTTCACTAGCCATTGTTGGAGAATCTGGTTCTGGTAAGTCCGCTATGGCCCTTTCACTGATGCGTTTGATTGAACCGCCTGTTGGTACCATTACCGGACAGGCCATTTTGCTAGAAGGAAAAGATATCTTACAACTTTCACTAAAGGAGATGCAAGAGATACGTGGGAATCGTATCTCCATGATTTTTCAGGAACCTATGACGGCGCTCAACCCAGTTTTTACCATTGGTGAGCAGATTATGGAAACCATTCAGTTGCATCAACAGGTTGCACCCAAAGAAGCAAAAATAGGTTGTATAGAGTTGTTAACACGAGTCGGCATACCCGCTCCCCATCAGCGCATGTTGGACTATCCACATCAGCTATCAGGTGGCATGCGTCAACGGGTGATGATTGCGATTGCATTGGCTTGTAACCCCGCCGTATTAATTGCAGATGAACCGACTACTGCTTTAGATGTAACGACCCAGGCCCAGATTATCGATCTCATACAAAGACTGCAAGCGGAAAAGAAAATGGGCATTATATTGATTACCCATGATCTTGGCATAGTAGCTGACGCATGTGATGAGGTAGTAGTCATGTATGGTGGTAGCATTGTAGAAAAAAGCCCTGTAGAAACTATTTTTAATGCTCCATTACATCCCTATACACAGGCGTTATTGGATGCAATTCCTCCTTTGTCTGATGGTAGTCGTCCCCAAAGACTACGTACGATTAGTGGCGTAGTGCCTGCTTTGTCTGATCTGCCTATAGGTTGTCCTTTTCAAGACCGTTGTCCTTATGTAAAAGAGCTATGTAGGGCAAGTAAACCACCGCTTCAAGAAGTCAGTTGTGGCCATTCTGTGGCCTGTTTTTATCCCTTACAAGCGATTGCTAAAGATTAAAGCTATGCAACATAAAGAAATTTTATTAGAAGTGGATCGCCTTTGTAAGACCTTTTCGGTAAGCCATCATCTCTTAGGCCATACCATTGGTAAAGTATCTGCGCTGCATAATGTAAGTTTTACTTTATATAAAGGGGAAACACTAGGCTTAGTAGGCGAATCCGGTTGTGGTAAAACCACACTGGGTAGAACTATTTTGCGGTTGCTTGAGCCTACTAGTGGACGTATTATTTTTGATGGGGTAGATATTACCCATTGTAGTGCGCGCCAGATGCGCAGCATGCGGAAAAAGATGCAAATTATTTTTCAAGATCCTTATGCTGCTTTAAATCCTAGGATGGCTATCCACCAAATCCTAGCAGAACCTATACAGATTCACCATATGGCTGATGGAAAAGCAGCATCTACCAAGCGCATCTATCAACTATTGGATTATGTCCAGTTGCCTAGCACTGTTTTGTACAAATATCCACATGAACTTTCTGGAGGACAACGCCAACGTATTTGTATAGCAAGGGCATTAGCCGTTGAACCTACTTTTATCGTTTGTGATGAAGCCATTGCTGCATTAGATGTTTCCGTACAAGCTCAGGTTATTAATCTTTTAATGGATTTGCAAAAAGAACTAGGGTTAACCTATCTCTTTATTTCACATGATTTAAGGGTTATAGAATTTATAGCTGATCAGGTTGCCGTAATGTATTTAGGCAAGATTGTAGAAGCTGCCCCAGCAGCAGAAGTTTATAAAAACCCTACACATCCCTATACGAAAGCGCTTTTTTCTGCTATACCTACTATGGATCCATCCAAGAGCAAGGAACGGATTATTTTGCAAGGAGATATTCCTAGCCCAAGGAACCTGCCTACAGGTTGCTGTTTTCATCCACGTTGTTGGAAGGCTGTAGAAAAATGTAGCTATATCCAGCCAGAATTGGCTAAAATAGGCGGGGAAAATCATCAAGTAGCTTGTCATTTTCCAGAGATAGATTAAATATTTAATCTATTTATAGTTTAAAATCAGATGATAAAATATTATGTATCAACGCTCAGAGCTAAAAAATCTTTCTATTTTAAATCATCAAGAAGTAGTTAGAGTGAGAGGAAGAGTCTTTTCCAAAAGAGATTGTGGACGTATATTATTCTTGATTGTACGAGATGGTATCGATACCTTGCAGGCCGTTCTAGTAAAAAATAAAGAAGGCACTGATGGTCAGCTATCTATAGAAGACTATAATCTATTGCGTAAAATTGAAAACGAATCTTTTATTGAGCTAATCGGTACAATTTATTGTGCGGAGCAGCCTGTATCGGCTTGTTCTCAACAATCGATTGAATTAGCTATAATCGGTTATACGATACTCAGCAGATCTGTACTAGATTTACCCATTACACTCAAAGAGGCAGCAATTAAAGAAGATCAAAAAACTGAAAGTCAAGACTTTTCCTCTATTCGCTATGTAAAACGATTGAATAATCGCATATTAGATTTGCGTACCGATTTGGCACAAGCTATTTTTCGAGTCAATGATGGTATGCTTTTTTACATACAGTCCTACTTACGAAACCATGGGTTTATAGAAATTAAAACACCCAAGTTAATAGGCGGGGCCTCTGAGGGAGGGGCAGATGTATTTAAGGTAGACTATTTTGGTAAACCTGCTTGTCTGGCACAGAGTCCCCAGTTGTATAAGCAAATGGCGATTATGGGTGATTTCAAACGGGTATTTGAAATAGGTCCTGTTTTTCGTGCCGAAAACTCAGACACCAATAGACATCTTACAGAGTTTATAGGCGTTGACCTTGAGATGGTTATCGATCAGAGCTATATGGAAGTAGTCCATCTAGTATATCAGCTATTGTTGGATCTGTTTGATACATTAAGTAAGAAATACCATCGAGAAATCGCTATTATACGATCTTGTTTTAATCTGCTCCCACTAACTTTTTCATCAGAATTGGTCGTTATACCTTTTCCAGATGCCGTTTCCTTTCTAAAGGCCTATGGCAAAGAAAGAGGAGATTTCGACGATTTATCTAAGGAGGATGAAAAGCAGCTAGGTGTTATTGTAAAAGAAAAGTATCATACAGATTTGTATGTGATTACCCATTATCCATCTAGTGTCCGTCCCTTTTATACCATGGTTGACCCAAATGATGGCCGATATACCCATGCCTATGATTTTATGTTACGAGGTGTAGAAATCCTTTCCGGTGCACAGCGGATACATGATTACGTTAGTTTATCCCAACGCGTTGCGCAGCTCGGCATAGCGCCCACTACCCTAGATCATTATTTGAATGCATTTAAATATGGAGTGCCGCCTCATGCAGGCGTTGGTATGGGGCTAGAACGGATGTTAAAATGTTTTTTAGGGTTACCAGATGTACGTTACAGCAGCTTATTTCCGCGTGATCCTAAACGGTTGTATCCTTAATAACGCTATGTATTGTGATGTGATCATACCATTTCAGGTCTATTTTTAACCATTTATAAATTTTAATTCCCTACTTATGGAGCCAACACCATCGGATCGTATTATCCCAATTAATATAGAGGATGAAATGCGGGATGCCTACATAGATTATTCTATGTCTGTGATTGTCGCTAGGGCACTCCCCGATGTGCGCGATGGTTTAAAACCTGTGCATAGGCGCGTATTGTATGGTATGTATGAGCTTGGTCTTAGTCAGAGTAAAACTTACAAGAAGTCTGCAAGAATTGTGGGGGAAGTATTGGGTAAGTACCATCCACATGGTGATGTACCCGTTTATGAAAGCTTAGCCCGTATGGCCCAAAGTTGGGCACTCCGTTATCCGCTCATAGAAGGGCAAGGTAACTTTGGATCCATCGATGGAGATGCGCCTGCCGCTATGCGTTATACCGAAGCCCGTTTGGTACGCGTTTCGGAAGAGCTTATTAAAGAAATAAATAAAAATACTGTTGATTTTCAGCTTAACTTTGATGCCTCTTTAGAAGAACCCGTTGTATTACCTGCTAAACTTCCCAATTTGCTTTTAAATGGCGCTTCTGGTATTGCAGTCGGTATGGCCACCAATATGGCGCCTCATAATCTATCAGAAACATTAAGCGCTATTGTAGCCTATATTGAGGATCATGATATAACCATTCCTGACTTAATGGAATATATGATTGCCCCTGATTTTCCTACTGGAGGCATAATTTATGGCTACAGTGGGGTACGTGAAGCCTTTCAAACAGGCAAAGGGCGTATCCTATTGCGCGGGAAAGCTACAGTGGAAGTGTCTGCCAATGGGAAAGAGCAAATTATTGTAACAGAGATACCATATCAAGTGAATAAAGCGGTTATGATAGAAAGGACCGCACAGCTGGTTAACGAAAAAAAAATAGAAGGGATTGCCGATATTCGAGATGAATCTGACAAAGAAGGTATGCGTATTGTGTATGACCTTAAGCGGGACGCAATCGCCCATGTTGTACTCAATAACCTCTATAAACAAACCCAGTTACAAAGCTCTTTCAGTGTGAACAATGTCGCCTTGGTGGAAGGTAGGCCTAAAATTTTAAACCTCAAAGCACTTATTGTTCATTTTGTAGACCATAGACATGAAGTATTGGTACGAAAAACCACCTTTGATTTAGAACATGCAAAAAAGAAAATACATCTGTTAGAGGGTTATCTTATTGCTTTGGATCATTTAGATAAGGTTATCGCATTGATTCGTGGTTCAAAGGATGCAGAGATCGCTAAAGCTGCATTGATGGAGACCTTTCCTTTGAGTGCGCTACAAGTAAAAGCCATTCTAGAGATGCGTTTGCAGCGGCTTACAGGTTTAGAACGGGCTAAGATCATAGAGGAATACCATCAGGTACAGAAACTGATTGACCATTTATTGGCTGTATTGGCTGATAAACCGCTTCGTATGCAGTTGATTAAAGAGGAGTTGATGGAACTGAAAGAGCGTTATGGCGATGCACGTAGGACTGTAGTGGAATATGAAGCAGATGCCTTTACCATGGAAGATATGATTCCAGATACTGAAATGGTCATTATGATTTCCAATCAAGGTTATATTAAACGCACACCACTGGTTGACTACCGTCTACAAGGTCGAGGGGGTGTAGGAGCTAAGGGCATTACTACTAAAAAAGATGACGTTACCGCCCATCTATTTATCGCTACTGCGCACCAATATTTGCTAATATTTACCGAATATGGTAAAATCTATTGGGTAAAGGTGTATACCATACCAGAAACTAAGAAAGCTACACAAGGAAAAGCCATACAAAACTTAATCAATATAGCGCCTGGAGATCAGGTCCGTAGTATCATTCAAGTTAGGGATTTGCAAGATCAGACCTATGTGGATCAGCATTATGTCGTTATGTCTACTAGGCAAGGAATCATTAAAAAAACACCCCTTCGTGCCTATGCTATCCCACGTGCCAATGGCATTCATGCGATTGTAATTCGAGCAGGCGATTCGCTATTAGATGTACAGCTGACCAATGGTACCCATCACATTGTATTGGCCTTGGCCTCTGGTAGGGCTACACAATTTAATGAACAAGATGTACGTCCTATGGGACGGGTAGCTTCCGGCATAAGGGGCATCACCTTAGCCCATGAACAGGATCGTGTAATTGGCATGGCCTGTTTCCCGACATCAGATTGGGACGTCTTGGTAGTTTCTGAAAATGGGTATGGCAAACGTTCCTCCCTTTTAGATTATCGTATTACCAAAAGAGGCGGTAAGGGAGTAAAAACCATGCAAATTACTGAAAAAACCGGAAAGCTAGTGGCCATTCATGCGGTAAAAAACCAGGATGAATTGATGATTATGAACCAAGCTGGTTTGGCCATTCGGATACAAGTAAGTACCTTACCCCTTATAGGCAGAGCGACACAGGGTGTTCGGTTGATTCGATTGGGACAAGAGGATAAAGTAGTTTCTGTAGCTAGAATAGATATGTTAGACGAGGTAGATGGGCCAGATCATAAAGTGCCATCCGATGTAGCAGAAATGGGTATAGCTCCAGCGTCGGGTGATCAAGTTATAGAAGAAGATCTAGCCTTACGAGAAGAAATTGAAGGTTTAGATGATCCAATAGAAGATTAAACTTTTTTATGGCTCAAGTTGCTATCGTTTGGTTGCGGCGTAATTTGCGCCTACAGGATAATAAGCCTTTTGCAGCCGCATTACGGCATGTGGATAAAGTTTTACCCATTTTTATTTTTGATACCACTATTTTAAAGCAGTTTCCCAATCCTTATGATAGGAGACTCTCTTTTCTAGCCCATACGCTTTGTTTACTCCATGATGCATTAAAAAGGTTAGAAGGCAGCCTTTTCGTTTTTCATGGCACACCTTTAGAGATTATTCCTAAACTGGTTAACGATTTAAAGGTTGAAGCCATTTATGCCGATGAAGATTATGAGCCAGCCAATATAGAACGCGATAGAACCCTTCAAAAAGCATTGGCGCCCCATTGCACCCTACATCTATATTGTGACCATTTGCTTATAAAGCCGGGTACGATGCGCACCCAATCTA
Organism: Cardinium endosymbiont cEper1 of Encarsia pergandiella; assembly: GCF_000304455.1. Classification (NCBI taxonomy): domain Bacteria; kingdom Pseudomonadati; phylum Bacteroidota; class Cytophagia; order Cytophagales; family Amoebophilaceae; genus Candidatus Cardinium; species Cardinium endosymbiont of Encarsia pergandiella. The sequence continues at coordinate 244,513 of NC_018605.1, read as the reverse complement.
ACCAGCCTTATAAAGTATATACCGCTTATATGAAAGCATTTAGGGCCTATATAGCCGCTCAGGGAGCGTTGGCACAGAATAGGCTTCTAATAGAATATAACTATACCTTAGAGGGGAGATTATTTATCCCTTCAGCGCTAGATGGTAGATCTATTGACTTGAATGTAGGGGTGGAAAAAGTTTTAAAACAGGTTGGCTATATATATAAAAAAGATAGCCTATGGGATCCTAAAAATGGCGTTAATCCATTAGATGGTTTTCTTAAAAACCAGGTAGACCATTACAAAGCAAATCGAGACTTTTTAGAGCTGAATGGGACCAGCAGATGCGGCCCCTATTTAAGATTCGGGTTGATATCTATTCGCTCCTGTTATCGCAAGGCATGTGCATTGGCCTCAAATGTAGGCGTTACGACTTGGATCAATGAATTAATTTGGCGTGAATTTTATGCAAATATTTTATACCATTTTCCAAATATTATCCATGAAGCGTTCCAAGAAAAATACCGCCATACCATACCTTGGAATAGCAAACCAGAAGATTATAATCGGTTTGTCCATGGGCAAACCGGTTATCCAATCATAGATGCAGCCGTTCAGCAGCTATGGTCTGAAGGATGGATGCATAATAGAGCAAGAATGATTGTAGCCAGCTTTTTTAGTAAAAATCTACTTTTAGATTGGCGCAAAGGTGAAAGTTTTTTTGCGCAGCACCTTATGGATTATGAGCTCGCTTCCAATGTAGGAGGGTGGCAATGGTCCAGCGCTTGTGGAGTAGATGCGCCCCCTTATTTTCGAGTTTTTAATCCTTATCTACAAGGAAAAAAATTTGATCCCGATGGTCACTATGTCAAAAAATACTTACCAAGTCTAGAAAGAGTACCTGGACACATCATCCATACTATGGATTTTCATACCTTCCATACCGATTATCCTAAACCGATGGTGGATTATACATTATCTAGAATACGTGCCATAGAAACTTTTAAAAAAATAGGAGCGTAGTGGCCCGAAAAAGAGCCTGTATATTTCGAGCGTATAGTAGGAAGTTGGATTTGTGAGGCAACGCACAGGTGGCCTCCGTTGTTCTGGAATTTGAGTGTAAGATTTGTCCCATAAGTTATTTTTCCATTTGTTTGTTGAACTATATAATATACCACAATTATCCGGGACTAAACAAATAGACTGTATCAGGTTAATGGCTTGTTAGATTGTTTATTTTTTCTGTATTTGGTTAGTAAATAGTGTGCCATAATAATAGCTAGACCATTCATTAATATACAAGGAAAGTAGCTGTTATTTGTATGAATTATAGGAAATATCCACTTATGCCATGCAAAAACAGATAGTAGTCCGGTAGACATGCCTATTAAAGTGACAGGATAAGTAGTACGTAAGCCTAAAACAACTAAAATAAATGGAGCTATTATTGTTGGCATATAAAAAAGACCATACCATGTCAGAATTCTTACTAGCGTAATGCTAGAATAATTAAAAGCCAATGCCAGCGTGAGTAGTGTCACAGCGAATAGAGCTGTACGCGTTACTAAGAGTTGGTAAGCGTGCACAAATCTTCTTAAGAAAGGTATACTTCTTAGTATGTCATAACCAATTATAATACTAACTACATGTAATCTAGAATCAACTGTAGACATAGCACAAGATAATGTAATAAAACAGACCATTCCTTTTAAAGGAGTAGAAGCATGAGACAGAAAATGGTCCCAAATACATTCACTTTTTATATGTGGAAACCAGTAAAAAATAAATAAGCCAACTATTAGCATACATAGTGTAATCATAGTACAAAAAATACCAGCATATAAAAATGCCTTTCTTGCTTGATTGGGACTAGAACATATATATACATTATGAACCATATGTGGACCTATAGCACCAAAAGGAAAAGCGAGGTATTGAAGTATACTTGTTATCTTATTATTATCATCATAATACATAAGATTATGTAGTTCGAATTGTCTTTTAGATTTTAAAAAATGAATAAATTCAATAATTTGGGTACCTGTTTTTTTTAAAACTAACCAAGTTAGTACAATAAGGAGTGTAGAGAAAACAATACAGTGCCATATATCTGTCAATGTAATAGCACGCGCACCACCAGACATAGCATAAACAAGTATGATTACTGTAATTAGTGTAGTAATAACTAGTGGACTAGCTGAAGTTATCAATGGGCTAACTGTATTAGATATAACCTGAATTTGTAATGAGATCATAATGATCGCATGGAAAACCTCAAACAGAGCAGTTATCAGTCTGCCATAACTACGAGATAAAGTAGCCATCGTCTCTGGCATCGATAGATTATGCATAAACTTGTACATATGTCCTGATAACCAGCTTAATAATAATAATGGAAAAACAGCAATACCTATTCTATAAGCTATATAAAATATCCCCATAGAACCATCTACTATACTACGTTTTAGCAGTGTACCTGCACAATGCGTAGCGGATATAGTAGCTACTATGGTAGCTGTAGAAAATTGTTTATGACCAATGGCATGTTGCTGAAAGTTCGAAACCTTTCTATTTAAAGAGAAACAAGAAATTACCAATGTTAATAGCAAAAATACTCCAAGTAGTATCAATAAAACATCAAGTGACATAATGTAGTTATGGGTTATTTTGCATAAATATTTTTTAACGTGAATTCTGAATTATAATATATTTTAATTTTATAAACAGTTATAAAATAATTTAATAAAATTTATTTATAAACAGTTGTATAAAGAATATATATTATATAAATTACTTTTGTTTATCAGGTTTGTATATTAAAAATTACTTGATAGAATCAAGTAAAATAGCTAATTTTTAGCAAAAATACCAATAAAATACTCTATTAATACAGTTGTAAATCAAGTAGATAAATCCATATGGGTTACTGTTCCTCCCCCAAAACTAGTAGCCAATATTGAAGCTACTAGCATAGCTGTAGGAAACCGTTTGTTGCCCACAGCATATTCCCGAAATGTGGTCGCTGGTTTACTAGCTAGTCCTACTACCAAGTTCAATACTAAAAAGCCACCTACTATTAGGAACAGTGTGTTAAATGATAGCATACATCACTTCTTATTGAGGATAGAATCTATGAAATAATTTGCATATTACTTAATTTTTACTACATATACAAGTGGTTTGATATCTTTGGTGTATAAAGGTTAAGCACTATCTTGTGCGTTAGTTAGGTAAATTGTAGAGCGATATAAGGTAAGTATTACAGCCGTTTTTGATCAAAAAAGTTTAAATTAGCTATTGCACATTAGGATTATACAATACAATGGCCTCCCTTACTTCAGCAGAAAAACACTACCGATTGGCACTTTCTTTGGTACCAGGTATAGGTGCGGTTCGGTTGAAAAAATTATTGGCCTATTTTGGCAGCGCTCAAGCAGTCTTTGCAGCTGCACATAAAGGCAATACTTTTCTGCCCTATACACTAGCTCAATCGATCACCTCAAGCAGTAGTTTGGCTCGGGCAGAAAAAATCCTACAGTTGCATGCATCAGAAGCCATTCAGTTGCTAACCATAGAGGAGGATATCTATCCCAAAAGATTGTTAGACTTACCAGATCGTCCTGCTATCTTGTACTATAAAGGGCAAGCCCTTTTGAATCAACAGCGGGTAGTCACCATTGTTGGTACCAGACAATTGACACCCTATGGGCAAGCCGCTATTACTAAGTTTTTAGAAGAACTTCTTCCCTATCAGCCCCTTGTAGTCAGTGGTTTGGCCTATGGAGCAGATATATGGGTCCATAAGCAAGCATTAGAGATAGGGCTCACCACTGTAGCCGTTTTGCCTACAAGTTTGGATCAGATTTATCCTACTGCACACAAAAAAATAGCTTTGGAGATGTGTGGGGGCAGCGGAGGATTACTCACGGAGTATCCCATAGGAAGTGGCCTAGGTCCCTATACTTTTGTAGCCCGCAATAGAATTTTAGCTGGTTTGGCAGATGTAACCATAGTTATTGAAGCTAAGGAAAAAAGTGGTGCATTAATTACCGCTTACTATGCCAATAGTTATCATCGGGAAGTCTTTGCTTTGCCAGGTAGTATCTACTCAGCTACTGCCGCAGGATGCCATCGATTGATTAAACGTAATCAAGCACATCTTTTGACCCATATCGATGACTTGGTCTATATCATGAATTGGGAAGTCGACAAGCCATCTCAATCAGATACTTATCTTAACTATCCACTTACTGAATCAGAACAAACCGTTTTTATCCAGGTTCAGGAAGCTACGCAACCCATCACCATTGATGCTTTAATCCATGCTACGGACTTGCCACCTGGGATCTTACAAGCCGCATTATTGTCTTTAGAGTTACAAGGATTATTACATGCCCTACCAGGTAAGCGTTTTACAATAGCTCCTATCTATAGCCACAACCGTAAAGTATGATTTATGTAAAGAATTTAGCTAAATTTGAGGTAGCTTAAATGGCATGCATAGATCAACATCATTCAATATATGTTTAAAGTAGCGACTTTATATAAATTTGTACCCCTAAGTGACCTAACTGCGCTACAGCAGAAACTTCAATCCATATGTAAAGCCCTAACCGGCACACTACTGATTGCCCCAGAGGGGATCAATGGTACCATTGCTGGTTTACCTGGTTCATTGGATCAGGCCCTAGCTCATCTAACGGCTATGCCATCATTTAACGATTTGTGGTATCAATATTCTGAAGCCAGCACTAAACCATTTCGCCGTCTAAAGATTAGGATTAAAAAAGAAATTATTACTATGCACCGGTCAAAAGGTTCATTTATGCCACTACGTGGTCGCCACGTCTTAGCCAAAGACTGGAATCAAACTTTAGAACAGGCAGCGCTTGTTATTGACGTCCGAAACGATTATGAATGTCGATTGGGAAGTTTTTCCGGTGCCTTAAACCCGCATACCACCTATTTTAGTCAATTTCCTACTTTTGTTGACCAAAATTTAATGGCTTACAAAGGGCAACCCATTGCGATGTTTTGTACAGGAGGCATCAGATGTGAAAAAGCATCTGCTTATATGTTGGCCAATGGGTTCAAAGAAGTGTATCAACTCAGTGGTGGCATCCTACAATATTTAGCCCATACCAAAGTAGATCAATCCAAATGGCAAGGCGAATGTTTTGTTTTTGATGAGCGCATATCCTTAGACCATGGATTAAAAAAAGGAAGTTGCCTACTTTGCTATGGTTGTCGTATGCCTTTAACCCCAGCAGATCTAGATGCAGATTACCAACCTGGTGTGCAGTGTAAATTTTGTCTAAAAAATAAATAATATAGGGCTATGCATAAAGAAATGAATCCGATAAACCTTTTAAGCAGTACTTTAAGGTTAAATATATACAAATGAAAGGCTATTTATTTCCTGGTCAAGGGAGTCAATATATAGGGATGGGCAAAGCGCTTTATCAACATAGCAAACGCGCACGTCAAATGTTTGCAACAGCTGATCGGATCTTAGGTATGGATTTGACACAGGTTATGTTAGAAGGTAGTTTAGAAGCGTTAAAACCAACTACTGTTGCACAGCCTGCTATTTTTTTATATGCGGTTGCAACCGCTTTCCTAAGTGATGCGTTTCATCCAGCAGCCGTGGCAGGCCACTCTTTAGGCGAAATAGCCGCTCTGGTGGCCAGTAAGGTTATTCCATTTGAAGATGGCCTTTATTTGGTAGCGGTCCGTTCTAAAGCGATGCAAAAAGCTTGTCAGCTTTGTCCCGGTACAATGGCTGCTGTATTGGGTCTAACGGACGAAGTAGTTGAAGCAATTTGCGCAAGGATTACACAAGAAGTTGTCGTTCCAGCCAATTACAATTGCCCAGGACAATTGGTTATTTCAGGCAGCCAAGCAGGTGTCACCTTGGCCATAGAAGCTTTGATACAAGCAGGTGCGCGAAAAGTAATACCCTTACAAGTAGAAGGAGGGTTTCATTCTCCACTTATGGCGCCTGCCCAGGAAAATTTTTCCACTGCACTTGCCTCTATTTCTTTTGCTAAAGGGACTTGTCCTATTTATCAAAATGTGACTGGGTTACCCGTTACCGATCCCCAAATCATAAAAGAAAACTTACTGCAGCAGTTGGTTGCACCTATTTATTGGACAAAAACCATTCACCATATAGTGCAAAATGGCATTAGCGAATGCATTGAATGTGGTCCAGGAACTGTTTTACAAGGGTTAACCCGAAAAATAATTCCTGATTTATCCATTGGATCTCTTCAGCTAAGCTATTTGGAAAGCTAGTAGTCTAGTAATTTAGCGCTTACCCAAAGATTCTAGTAGTTTCCTTAAAGCTTGGCCACGGTGTGATACAATATTTTTCTTTTCTTTTGTTAATTCAGCTGCTGTAAGACCTAGCTGCGGATCATAAAAAATAGGATCATACCCAAAACCGTTATTACCTTTAGGTTCACGCCTTACCAAACCCTTCCATATACCATGACATACCAGTGGTGTGGGATCTTCGGGGTGGCGTAAATAAACCAATAGACAATCAAATTGGGCTTGACGTTCATTGTCTGGTATATTTTTCATCTCTGTTAATAATTTCTTCATATTATCTTGATGAGAAGCATACGGACCACTATAGCGTGCTGAATAGATACCTGGTGCACCGTTTAATGCATGAACAGAAATACCTGAGTCCTCAGCAATAGCAGGTAAGCCAGTTACTTTTGTGGCATGACGTGCTTTTAAAATAGCATTTTCTATAAAAGTTAGCCCAATTTCTTCAATTGAACTTATACCTAGATCATTTTGAGCAATAATATCAAATTTGAATCCTTTCAGCAGTTCAGACAATTCAGCAACTTTACCAGGATTGGCTGTAGCTAATACTACTTTTTTCATAAAGTTTTCTTAATGTTTTAAATCAAAAATAGCTATTTACCAGCTTAGGAGCGGATAAGGTACCTTTAGCGCTGCTTGTTCTGGGAATGGTTTAGCAGGAGACAACAATATATTGGCAAAGGGACTTTTACCAATATACAAATAAATAAGTTAGTATACTACACATATAATATATATGCTTTTGTGCTATGTAAGCAAACCGCCATCTACCTGGATGACTTGTCCCGTAATATAGTTTGATGCATCAGAAGCTAAAAAAAGCGTACAATTCGCTACGTCTTCTGGAAGTCCTACCCGCTTAAGCGGAATATTTTGGATCCAGGCTTGTTGAATCGATGGCTCCATTTGGTCTGTCATAGCGGTGGCTATAAAGCCTGGTGCAATAACATTCGCACGTATGTTTCTACTACCTAGTTCTAAGGCAATTGACTTGGTAAAACCAATTATACCAGCCTTAGAAGCTGCATAGTTTGTTTGTCCAGCGTGGCCACTAATGCCTACAATAGAAGCTATATTGATAATAGAACCACTGCGTTGCTTAAGAAAGGTTTTAATAGATGCTTTGACAGCGTTAAAGACAGATTTTAAATTTATATTTAATACTGCGTCCCAATCTGCTTCTGGCATACGCAATAGCAAGTTATCTCTAGTAATGCCTGCATTATTAATCAATACATCTAGTCCACCAAACCTATCTATTGTATCTTCTATTACTTTATGCGTAGCCTTAAAGTCAGAAGCGTCTACATGCATAGACTGAACCTTAACGCCAAAAGCACGCAATGCTGCTTCTGTAGCTTGTACCGCTTTTAAGTCAGATTCACAATAAGTAAAAGCAATATGGCCACCTGCCTCTGCCAATTTAAGTGCAATGGCTTTTCCGATTCCTCGTGTGGCACCTGTAATAAATATTCTTTTTTCTTTTAGATGCATATCGATTATATGGTTCAAGATTAAAATTAAGTTATTAGTGTTTTACCATGGCTATATTTAATACATTTTGAATATGTAGCTGCAATTCGTCGCTTATAGTCACTAGCTGCATTTGTATCGCCAATGGTAGGTAAAATTTTTGGATTAATCTTGCCTTTTCTATCTGTTTTTCAACTGTGTGACCAGCAATTGTTCTTGCGTTATGCAACACATCTGCTAGCCTGACCAGTATAGCATCATGATTTTTATTACGTATTATAGCTTCAATATAGGTAGTATAATTATCTTTTTCGCTTGGTAGTTCTTTTTCTAAATGGGCTGCAACCCGTACAATCTGTGTAATATAATTGCCAAATAGTGTGGTTAAGCCTGCTTCTGTAAGAGGCGTGTTTTGTACTACATCATGTACTAAGCCAGCAATAATAACATGCGCATCATCTGTTATATTCAGTAAGATGGAAGCCACTGCCATAGGATGTAAATACGATAACTCACCTGTTTTTCTTCTTTGCGTTGTATAATAAACTTTAATCAATTGCAGTGCATCTATAACTGTATCAATGTCCAGCTCTTTTTTCTGCTTAACTTTTTCTAAAAAATCTGCTTCTTGTTGCATACTTATTGGATCTAACTCTGTCCTTTTTGTATGGACCACAGGTGAAAGCGTAGCAAATGCCTTCGTAATTTCCTTTACGTTTACAGGTATTACGTATAAATGGGTAATAGCTGATTCAGAATTGAAGCGTTCATAGTAACCATAATGTGCATCGACGATATGTTGATTTTCTGAATCAATTTTTTCCTCATTTCCATCTAATATTTGAATATCTGCCATTTCTGTTACTTTGTATAAAGGGCGTATGATAGGCAAACGTGTAGAAGTTGTGATGATCAAGCTAATCGCATTTACTTTTTGTAATTTGCCCTCTAAAAGTGTTAACCGATAACCTAATTTTGTATCATCTATATAGATATATATATCATTTTCTTTGTGGTCATGTAGGGTATTATATGCACTACAGGAGTATAAACTATTAATGATTAGGTTTTTTATACTTTCTATAGCACATTGTATATAGAGGTGTTTGGTATCTATCATCACATATGGCGCATTATATATATTGTTCGTTTCGATGGCATCGAAACATTCGGCCAATAGTTGATCAATGCTAATCCAATTGGTAGTTAAATAGAGGTTATGTTTTAGGTGGTTAAAAATACGGTTGCGATACTTTTTTAACATAGCAGCTTGTTCTGAATAAGCAAGAAAGCGCTCTTCCGGTTTTTCCAATCGAGTGAGTTTGTTATTCAATTGAGATATAATACAATTGCTTTCATAAGCAAGTGCTTCTATTTGTTGTGTATTAAAAAATTGTTTTGCATTGTGTTCCTCTTTTTCAGAAGTTAATGCTTGTATAATGGATAAAAGTTTTTCTACGCCCTTATTATGATAGAGCAAGCCACCAATTAAAAGAAAGAGCATAAATATTCCATATGCAATGGTTATATTCAGGTCTAAGAAGCAAGCTATAAATGTATTACTACTCATATAGTGGAAGATGATCCAGGTCATGATCGCACTTATCATATATCCAAACCATACCACAATCGATGGAGTTATAAAGATAGCTAAGGCTAGATTAATCATAAAAATGATATTATGTATATGTGCGAATTTACTGAGTATAGCCATACCAGTTCCTACTAAGAAAAAGAAATAAATATGACTCAATGGCCATATTACTGATGCAATTTTATGGATATATGGTTGAGGAGTAATCGAGAGATAAACTAAGAAAAATGTAGCTACAACGAGGCTTGGTATAAGCACAAACGATTCTAATATAGTGTACCATTTGGGATTACTAGAGAAAGTATAAAAAGAGCCATAACCTGTCAACAAAATATAAAAACTAAAAAGTATATAAGGCAAAGGATCTTTTGGCCGTTGTTTTTGAAGGTAGTCCCAAAGGTTAAATTGCTTCATATGTTTCAAAGTATATTTGGACAATTTTTTCCATAATGGTTGTGTGTTGGATACTATTGTTTGGGCGAATGCATCGTGATATGATTTAGTCAGCTGTTTGCGTTTTACCATTTGAATAGCAATACTGCTCAGTAGATTCATGCCAATGGCTGACCATACACCATGTATACCTAGGTTAGATTCAAAACAGTACGATGCGATAGTGGTTAAACCACCTGTTAGCATACCTACTAAGACTGCATCTCGATGCAAGAAAATCCCAATTAAAGAGAGCAGTAATGGTACACTTATAACCGTTTTAAACAGCATAATGGCCATCCATATTACTTGATCTTTAGTGTATAGTGAAAGAAGTATAGCCATTATCCCTACTATAGCCTGATACAGAACTGGTTGTTTGACCCATTTAAATAAATTGGGTAAATCATTGGCCATTAAACCAGTAGCTGCATGTAAGTTTGCGCCTGCTGTAGAGATGGTTAAAGCTGCAATCCCTAGCATAAATAATGGTTTTAATTCCATATACGTAGCAGAGGTACTGCAGGGAATAGTTGATAGCATCAAGTTACAAGTATCTTTCTGTACCAATAATGCAACCCATACTAAAAGTAAGTTTATGCTTAGGGAAAAAAAACCAGCTCCATTAAAGGAACTTTTGATTTGGGTGGCATTTTTAGAAAGTACAATACGTTCTACCTGAGCAGGATAGAAACCGGGTATAGCAAAAACAGTAAAATAAGCAATATAGTCTAATGGATCAGTATGAAGGTCGATTAAGCTATTCCAGGAGTGTTTAATGGCTAAAGCAAGATGCATTTGATTGCCATTATACTGACTTACCATATATTTCCATACCGTCCAAGCCATCATGGGTAATAATATGCCAAAGGTAGTACAACGTACTACACGTACCAACGTTAGGGATTGTATGTTATTCGATCCAATACTAAAGGTTATCAAGAGCGCAGCTATAATCAAGCTACAATTTGCTTGAATAGGAAAAAACGAGCATATAGCAATCGAGAGTAGTTTGAATTGTATGGCCGCTACTCCTGCGCTATGTAATATGCCACATATGGCTACAATTTTTCGAATAAGATGGCCATAGAGCTTGCCCATTGTTTCTGCTACTGAACCATTGCTTAAAAAAAAATGCAAACGATTTGCGAGCAAGTTTCCTATTATAAAATAACTAATCGTATTACCTGCCAACCGTAATAAGTCATCTATATTAAGCGGATTACAGAGCACTTCCCCCCCATAGGTTATGGCTAAGATGGCCCCAATAATATTGGCTGTAGTAGATTGCGTATGCTGGGTACGAGGACGTCTAATGGACCGTATGCCAACAAATAGGTTAACCAATAGAAAAAGAAGAAAAATAAGACTGTTTAAATGCATGTAGAGCCCTTTTGTTATTTTGCTGAAAAAATATGCTTTTATAAGGATTTAACCCCACAATCGTCTATAAAATTTTAGATAACAAATGATAGGACCCGTAAACTCATTATTAAAGCTATACCAAGCCGTTAACAGTCAGTATTGAATCACTATTCAGGTGGCGTTCTATTTAGCAAGAATCTAAAATGTTCCAACGATTTAATAACTGCCCTATTGAACATAGGATAGTGGATGTTTTCCTCTTTCCCAGTATACACATATCCTATTAAAAAGACAAATTTAGAAGCAGTGGTCTCTAAAACATCATCCAATATGGATTTATGGATTCGATAAGCTTCCCGAAGCAACCGTTTTACACGATTACGTTGCACCGCAGAGGGGATGTTTCGTTTAGATACCGCAAATAGAACCTTATTGTATAAAAATAGCTCTTTCTTTTTTTGTAGATAAAACACACTACAGGGATGCAGCTTAAGCACACTACCCTGCTGAAAAAGCATACGTATATCGCTTCGGTTGACTAATCTATTGTACTTGGGGAATTTGTTTTTTCCCATGGCCAATAGCAGAAGGAGGATGTATTAACGTTTGTGCCTAAGTTCATCAGAAACCGTTAACTTAACCCGTCCTTTGGCACGCCTTCTGGCCAATACAGCGCGACCATTAGCTGTCGACATTCGCTCTCTAAAGCCATGTTTGTTGGTTCGTTTTCTAAGTGATGGTTGAAATGTTCTTTTCATAGCCGGTTAAAATCTTAAATATAGCTTTAGAATAAATAAAACCTTTACTTTTTATATGGTTCGTTTATATGTTCTTTTATGTATCAATCAATCAATCAATCAATCAATCAATCAATCAATCAATCAATCAATCAATCAATCAATCAATCAATATACATTATTTATAGATTAAGTTTTATCTTAGATAGCAATAACCAAATTTCATCCATTTGTTTATGGCATGCATGCGACCACGCTTAAATGAGTGTGCAGCTATTAAGTAGTGGCTTTGCCTAGAATGGTTACTGATTTTGCCTTAGCAAGGTAGGTAAATCTCTGATAGAATCCAAATGCTTGTATCTATCTATTTAAAAAATAGACTCATTTTCAATAAGTTATTATTTCTTGTTTTTTTGATGGATCGTCCTTTAAAATATTCTAATAATCTTGTAGTAATAGAAAACATTTTTAATAAGTATTAAATGGAAAGGCCAATTTAATATTTTCTTTAAAACAAATGCGGCAAACCCAACATTAATGATTTGGAGCATCTTGTAGATGAAAGGCGTATAAAACAACTATTAATCCAGCGGATACTGCTACATCTGCTATATTAAAAATAGGGAGGCAATATACATAATATCCTCCCCAAATAGGTAGCCAACTAGGCATAAGACCAGACCAAAGGTCAATATGGAGCATATCAATGACCTGACCATATAACCACTTCATAGGGGCATCTGTAGGCGCGTTATTCAAATAAACACCATAAAAAACGCTATCTATACTATTGCCAATAGCCCCCCCTACAATCAAACTCCATCCTAAGATCCAAGGCGCAGCTGCCTTTCTTCTTATGGATTGAATGATATACCAGAAGATATATAAAGAAGCCAAAACACGGAAGGTTGTAATCAATACTTTTTCATACTTGAAACCAAGATGCATGCTAAAAGCCATACCTGGATTCAAAGTATAGGTAAGTTTGAAGATATTGCTCAAAAGATTTATTTGTCCCTCTGTCCCCATTTCCATATGGGTATATACCCAAAGTTTAGAGGCCTGATCTGCAAGAACAATCAGCGATATTATAAAAAAGTACTTTACAAACTGTTTCATGATAAAATATTTTATAGGATAAAATCCTTTGTTTGCTCTTTTTTTTGAGATGGAAGCAATCGTTTACAAGCGTAGAATAGGAGCCCCAATCCAAAAAAAATAGACATATCTGCTATATTAAAAATAGGCAGCACACAGACCGCTTGCCCTCCCCAAATGGGTATCCAATCGGGGAGGATACCAGACCAAAAATCAATATGGAGCATATCAATAACTTGACCATGGAACCACTTCATTGGCGCTATATCGGGTGCATTGTTTAAATAAATACCATAAAAAACACTATCAATGCAATTGCCGATTGCGCCTGATACAAGCAATATCCATCCCCAAATCCAAATAGGCGGGGCAGCGTGTGCCAATAACCGAAGAATATGGATGGCTATATAAAAAGAGGCAAAAAGACGGATAAGCGTAATCAGTAACTTTCCATATTTAAAGCTAAATTGCCATCCGAAAGCCATACCATAGTTTAATACATAGGTAAACTTAAATAGGTCGCCAAAGATTTTAATATGGTGGTCTAACCCCAATGACATGTGACTATACACCCAAAGTTTACACCCTTGATCGGCAAGAATGATCAGCAACCATACTAAAAAGTATTTTAGATGTTTCTTCATGATACAATAAGGTCTAATTATGCTATATAGCGAGCCATCATTTGTTTATGTTGTACTTTTTTGCGCAAGGTTTTGATGGCATATTTTGTCTGTTTTCTGTAGTGGAATACGGATTAAAAGATACAAACTATAACCAAAAACATCGTCAAATTCTGCTAATCCGAACCCTGGAATATCAAATGGCAGAGTAGCTAGAGGCTTTTCTAGTTTTTTATTGAATTTGTAACGAGCCGTACAACCAATCGATAGCATAGGCATTAAATATACCTTCCCGCCTACTACCCATTCCCACCAGTGGACTATTTGAGCACCTTGTCGCTTTTTTAAGGAAGCGGATAAGCCATTAGGTGGCGTACATTTTGCTTCATTACACGACTTATCTGACGGGTGGTTGCACTGTAATTTATTACTTTCTAGTTGAAAATCAAAAAAACTTCTAGCATAACGAAAGCCTATAAAAAATTGGTTTCGGTCCATGGTAGGCGTTAGAAAATTATACCCTAACCCTATTCTAAAATAGTATCCCCTAGAGAATGTAAGGGAGCCTTTATCTTTCCTATGGTCACGTTGTATGGTCCCAATCCCATAGTCTAGATCCAGTAAGATGCGGTTAAAATCAATAGATCCATTGATTTCATAGGCAGAACCTGTCTTTTGGTACCAACCTAGACAAGTTTTTGCTAGATCTATACCCAGGCAGCAGGTAGTGGGCCAAATCCTATTGGGGGGCAACTGATCCTTGGCAACTATATACTGAGGTACCGCAGCCAACAAAAACAGCCCCAGAAATGGCTTAATAATATAACGTAACATTATTTTCCTCTTTATTAACATGCCTTCCCTCCTTTTTAGGGTTTCGCAATACTGGATCTTTGATTACGAAACGTTTGAAAATAGGCTTTTTACTATTTTTATCAAACTGTATATCTTTAATATAGTATCTTATTTGCAGCCCGCCTGCTTGAGGAGAAATCATGGAAACATTGGTTTCATAGTAAATAGTAACTTTTTGACGATACGGGTTTTGTTTATCTGTAGCCTCTATAAGTTCAAAGCTGACTTGATTGGTATTTGATTTGAGAGTTATGTTTAAAATTTCTTCTAATGAAGAATTTTTGTTACCATCAGGCAGCTTTATGTGAAACTGTAGCTCCGAAAGTTTTTCGCTACCCAAGTCTTCTGGTATGTCGGGTGCCCATTCATCCATTGCTTTTTTAAATTCAATATTTACTACATCTACATATGCACTTTCCCAATTTTTAAAGTCCTTACAGCCCCATAGGCCCAATAGCCATAAGTAGATAAAAATATTTCTCAGGTGGCTTAGCAATCCATGGGAAACCGAAAAAAAAGCAAACATGTAGCAAAAAAGTTTACAAATAGTGGTTCAAAAACCCTATAAAAAAGCTAAACCTAGATTAAGGCAGCGTGTGCAAAGCGATACGTTTGGATGGAGATTGCATGCTACTGCACATCAAAAAGGATAAAATTCAATCGTAAATTTACGTCTTAAAACGATAGCAAGCAAACCTATCATGGGTATGATGCCTAAACCATACTTTATTTTTTTAAGCCCTTTTTAGTAGGCAATTTTTTATCATGTAATGTAGCCAATGGTTCTGTTTGAGGATGATAAGGCATATAAGCTTGCTTGACATCAAAAGTAGGGATTGGTATACCTGAAATTTCATAGATCAATTTTTGGGACTTTAATCTATCGATGTATCGATCGATCACACTGAGCAAAATACGAACCCCTTTCAAACCTATACGGTCATCTTCTGCTATAATCGCATTTATGACCTTTTGATCTAGCATTGCCCGATCAATACCTTTTTTAGTAAGCAGCTGATCCACATAATCCGTTACAATGGCTTGCTTTTTTTCAATTCTAAAACCTTCATCAAAGGAGATGATTTTTACACGACTTTCTAAGGCCGCTGCCTTATCTGCGGTCAGGGTTTCTGTAAAAGTTTTATTGGCGATCAAAACAATTTTTATCTGGGAAATGTCAGGGGATGCGTTGTCATAGCGAGACAAGGGAATGGCTACTTCTTGTGCTTCTAAAAGCGTATGCAACAAACTATATACCTCTGTCCCATTATTGGATAGAAATCTGCCATCTTTATCCATGGCTAGGGCTTTATCAATTTCATCTAGTACAACTATTTTATTAGACCAGTTTTGCTCCTGACTCGTCGATTTTATCAGTGCCTCTGCTATCACCCCTTTTTCAGGATCAGAAGAATAATAACGAGCCCCATATACATTTTTATATTTAGATATATCGATAGATTGCAGGGGGAGTTGCAACAAAGCTGCCAATTGCTTCGCCAAATAGGTTTTCCCAGTTCCAGGCGGTCCCACAAATATGATGGGTGTTGATTTTTTAGTCAATTGACTAGTTTTGGCATCCTCAACTATAGTGGCAACCCACTCACCAATAGCCAAACGAACCTCGTCTGGATAGTTACACATGAACTGGTGTATAACTGCTGTATCAGGCACAATTTGCTTAGGACCTACAGGGAATTGTAAGACCTCTTTGATAGCGTTGGCGCGTTCATGACTATAATAGTCAAATCGTTGTATACACCAGATATGTTCACTCAATAGCTGTTCTATAAAACTTTGCATACTTATCGATAAAGTGTGTTTTCTTGCTTCATACTGTTTTTTTAAATGTATAGCTTCATTTAATCTAGGCTGGGATAACGAAGGACAAAACAACATAGCACAAGAACGCCCTATAGCTTTAAGTGGATCGGCAGCTAGGTTACCAATGAGTGGCGCCACTAGAGTAGATAATTCAAAGGGTTTGTTGCTAAATTTGTGTAGGGAAAAAATTAAGCCAGCTGACACGCATAACTGTGTACTAGATCGAAATAATTCGCCCATTTGCTCCTTTACAAAAGAATTTTGTTTGGTTCTTTTCTTTTTGTAGGGAGCTAACATAGATTTTGCTTGCTGCTTTGAAGAAGCTTTGATAGCAATAGTTGCTTGATGATAATCTATTTTTTGCGCTATACTACCTTTTTTTTTGATTTTGCATGGAGGGGAATTATATCCAGACCGCCCAATATAGCAAACATAAGATATAAACAGTTTCGTCTAAATAACATTGTGAAGTAAGAAGTATTAGATTGAAAAAAATAATTTGCCATAAAAATGTAGTTATATCATATGGAAATAGGACCGCAAGTTAATAAAAATCATTCAGAGGGTCAAAAAAATCTGAAAATAGCCCTCTTTTTCAAATTTGTCTATACAAATGCATGCTGCCCTGTTGTATAACCCATCTATCTAAATACATTTCTATGAAGCGTATAGCTGTATCGTCCATATAATCTAGTTGTAATGGTGCATTCAGGTAAGGCAGCAACTAGCCACCTATTCAAACCATTCAGATCAGGATTTTACAATCCCAACTCTTTTTTTAAAAAGTAACCGGTATGGCTCTCGGCTACCCTAGCAACTGCTTCTGGGGTACCTGCTGCGACCAGATATCCTCCATCTCGTCCACCATCGGGTCCCATGTCAATTACATAATCTGCTACCTTGATCATATCGATATTGTGTTCTATAATGAGCACTGTATTGCCTTGGTCTACTAATTTTTTTAATACAGACAATAGCGCTAAAATATCTTGAAAGTGCAACCCGGTACTGGGTTCATCCAAAATATATAAGGTATCTCCTGGGCTTTTTTTGGCCAATTCGGTGGCCAATTTCACCCGTTGCGCTTCTCCTCCTGATAACGTAGTAGCATGTTGTCCCAAGGTAATGTAGCCCAGCCCTACTGCTTCTAGGGTGTGCAGCTTAACCAGTATAGAGGGATGGCTTTCAAAAAAAGGAATGGCATTCGATACCGTCATATCCAAAACATCGGAAATAGATTTGCTTTTATATTGTATTTCTAATGTTTCACGGTTGTATCGCTTGCCTTTACAGCTGTCACAGGTTACGTATACCTCTGGAAGAAAGCCCATTTCTATGCGTTGAATACCAGCGCCTTCACAAGTGGTGCAGCGGCCTTCTTTTAGATTAAAAGAAAATCTACTTGGCTTATAACCTCTTATTTTAGCTTCTGGGAGCATCGCAAAAAAGTTGCGTATGTCTACAAACATACCGGTATAGGTACTAGGATTAGAACGGGGCGTTCTACCTATAGGTGACTGATTGACCTCTATTACTTTATTAATATGGACCAATCCAGCTGCTTCTATATAGGGTAATGGTATACTTTGACTATTGTAAAGCTGTTTTTTAAGAATAGGCAAAAGGGTTTTACGAATCAACGAAGATTTTCCACTCCCTGATACCCCTGTTATGCAAACCATTAGACCCAATGGAATGGTTAAGGTTATATTTTTTAAATTATTCCCACTACATCCTGTAATGGTTAAGGTTTTACCATTGCCTTGTTTGCGATCGGATGAAAAGAGAAAGCCTTTTTTGTTGGTTAAAAATTCAGCTGTAGCGCTAGGCTGTGCTAGGAACGACTCTAAGGAACCTGCTGCCACTACTTCGCCGCCACAAATGCCTGCACGAGGCCCTATTTCAATCAGATAATCTGCTGCCAACATGATGTCCTTATCATGCTCTACTACCAATATGGTATTCCCTATATCCCTAAGCCTTTTTAAGGCATGAATAAGCCGTCCATTGTCCCGTTGATGTAGACCAATAGTTGGTTCATCAAGGATATAAAGGACCCCTAATAGTTGGGTACCTATTTGAGTAGCTAGTCTAATCCGTTGTGCTTCTCCTCCTGATAAGGTACTTAAACTTCTATTAAGATGTAAATAATGTAACCCCACATCTATTAAAAACTGCAACCGCTTGCTGATTTCTTTTATAATCTCATTGGCAATGATTTGCTGTTTGTGGGTCAATGCAGTGGATAAGGTGTCAAACCATTTTTTGAGTGTATCTAGATCCATCGAAACCAAATCAGCAATACTTTTGTCTTTAATTTTAAAAGACCGAGCGGTCGGGTTTAATCTAGTCCCGTTGCAATCTGGGCATATAACAGTATAGATCAATCCTGCTTCTAGACTACCATGCCCTGTAGCCGTTTCTCGTTCTTTTTGTTTGATGAGTGCAGTGATGATGCCTTCAAAAGGTTCCACACAATTTGCAACCACTGCAGAACGATATTTTGTAACGTTGCCAAATAACAACAAATTTAATACAGCTGAAGGAAGGACTTCAACCGGATCGGTTATTTGACATTGAAAAAACTTTAGTAAAGCCGCTATTTTTTTAAATAAAAGTGACGTTTTATAAGAGCCTAAAGGTAGAATAGCGCCATTTTGAATGCTTAGCCTTTTATCTGGAATAAGCCTATCTATATCTATTTGGGTAGTTTCACCCAATCCATCGCAAGTAGGACATGCTCCATAAGGTGTATTAAAAGAAAAAAGGTTAGGTTCTGGTGGACCATAGGCAAGTCCTGTCTCTTTATCTACTAAGTAGGTAGAAAAGTAGTAATCCTTTTGCGCAGCATCTACTACTAATAATGTCCCTTTGCCATGTTGCAGGGCCAATTTTGATCCATTGTTGATGCGATCCAATACTTTTAGATCTATGCGCATATGATCTATAATCAAAGCAATATCATGTTTTTTATGGCGGGCCAATTGTAGACGATCTGTCAATTCAACCATTACACCATTCAACCTAATTTTATTGAACCCCAGCTTAATAAAACGTTTTAAGAGTGTTTCATGATGGCCTTTTCTTCCTTTAACCAAAGGGGCCATTAAGGTAACCCTTTGCCCAGCAAAGGTGCGCAATAGATGGGCAACGATTTGCTCCTCGTCTTGGGTGACCATTTTATTACCTGTCGTATAGGCATAGGCATCGGCTACACGTGCAAAAAGCAAACGGATAAAGTCATAAATTTCAGTAGTAGTTCCTACGGTAGAGCGGGCATTCCGATGAGTTGTTTTCTGTTCAATGGCAATAACTGGACTGAGTCCATTTATTTTATCTACTTCCGGTCTAGTTAAGCTACCTAAAAAACTCCGTGCATAGGCACTAAAACTTTCTCTATATCGCCTTTGACCTTCTGCATTTATGGTATCAAAAGCCAAAGAAGATTTTCCACTACCACTTACACCTGTAATGATTACCAATTGATTGCGTGGAAAATTAACGTCAATATTTTTTAAATTGTGGGTCCTTGCACCCAGCACTTCTACATAATCAAAACCATAACGCGGTCGCGTGGCGTGATGGGTCTTTGGGATATCCATTTTATCTGCCATATGGAAAATTTAATTAGATAAAGGCTGAGCACCATTTTTCACCATTAGGCACCCTATTGGATGGCGCATAGGCCATCACATGCCAACTTGTACGCAAACAAAATACAAGCTAACCTAGCAATATTGATCGAACCATTCATCTATCCAAGCCATCGGAGGCCTTGAAACAGATCTGTTGTACAACAGTTAGATGACGCTATATATAAATAAATTGCCTGCGTAAATATAAACAGTTCTTATAAAGAAAACACAACCAACCTGAACAATAAAGATTTTAGGTACCTATTTTTTGTGTAAACTGCAACCTATCACTTAATTTAGCAAACAAACAGCTATATCCGGTATCGATTAAAATCATAATTAAACAAGTATGAATAGCATCTGTGGAATGTATATAAGCCTAATTAGGTTGGCAACCTATTGCCTACGCATCAAGTTAACGCGATACACTGCTTTTTTGATAGGTGGATGTATGTTGCCAACCATGCTACAAGCATATCATAGACCAGCTGATATCCCTAAAATAAATTTAGCTGCGTTATATGATACAGTATATACCCATTTTATGATTTTAAATCCTGGTAATCAATATACTAAGTATGTAAGAATGGTATCGTTACCTATCCATACCTTTCACCCCAAAAGTAAAGAAATGGCTATTAAGTTAAAAAGATTACTTACCCTTCAAAGTATCAATATGGAAACCGTTCCTAAAGATCCTGGCTATATGGATCCAAGGATCCATGAAAATAGATATATTTTAAATCTACCAAAGGTCTATTTAATCAAGGAAGGTCTAGCATCGCCTTATAGCAACAAAAAAATAGATTTTATAAAAATAAATCCAAGATCAGATCAATTCCATGCTTGCTTGTATCACTTTTTACCAGAAGCATTTTGTAAAAAACAGCTATTTAACTTTGAGATGTGGCAATACATTTTATGTATGGGTTGGGCGATTATGATTTGGGTTACCTATAAAATTATGCCTTATTGTTTGAAACTTATACTATACAAATGGATCCGGAATCCCAATAGTAGTTTCCATAAAAAAACATTGGCTCTAGAACGGTTCTTGATTCTAGTGGTAAATATGTACTTGTTAAAGCAAGGCTTTACCGTCTTCCAATCTGAATCTTTAGACTCTTTGATCAATCGCATTATAGATGCCTGTATTTCATTTGTAGGAATGTGTTTGGCCTATGAATGCATCAATTTAATACAATATAAGCTAAAGATTGACAAAAAACATCATAAGTTTATGATCCATATTTTGCCTCTTTTTAGCATAACCGCTAAAATTATTGTAGGAATTGTGGGTTTGATAAAAATAGTTGAAAACCTTGGATTTAAAACAGAATCCTTCGTTCAAGCACTTTCTGTTAGCACACTGGGTCTTACTTTAGCTTGTCAAGATACAATTAAAAATCTTTTTGGATCATTGATGATTACAATGGATCGACCTTTTAGTGTAGGTGATGAAATTGTTTGTGGAGGCATTCGTGGGAAAGTAGAAGAAGTGGGGTTACGTTCCACTTTATTGCGTACGAGGCAAGGATCTTTGGTTTACATACCCAACGCAAAATTAGCTGATGCCTATATTGATAACTTCGGTAAAAGAACGGCACGAATGGTTTCTTTGGAAGTGCCGATTGGGTACGCTGTATCTTTGGAATCCTTGCAAAGATTTACAAAAGCATTACGGGAAATTGCCGATGCGCAACCATTGGTACAACCAGAAAAAACAACCATATACCTTGACAAAATGAATGAAAATGGATTTATAATTATTTTTAATTTCCATTTAGATACTACTGAAAGCAGTCTAGAGCATGCCTGTAAAAATAGGGTCATAACGCTTATCTTAGAACGTGCCCATCAACTTGATATACGCTTAGGATATGATAAGCGGTTTTTTGCTTCTACACTTCATTAAGCGTTGCATCCAGTGCGTAAATTAGATCTTGCCCATCTTCAATTCCACAAGATACACGTATAAAACCTTTGGTTATACCAATGGATTGCAGTTGTGTAGCATCCATGGTTCCATTGGACATTACAATCGGATACGAGATCAAACTTTCTACGCCACCTAAATTAGCGCCAAAACTCCATGGACGACGCAGTGACTGTATAAATTTGCTACTGGCATCTGCTACACCTTTCAATACAAAGTATAACATTCCACCATGTAATCCATTTTTATGTTGTCTATCGGCTAATCCTTTTTGTGGAAAACAAAGCAATCCTGGATAGCCTACTTTTTCTATCTTAGGATGGCTTGCTAAAAATGTAGCAATTTGTGTTGCATTTTTAGACTGCTCTCGTATGCGTAAGTGCATGGTCTTGATGGATTGTAAGGTAAAAAAAGCGACCATAGGACTCATAATACTTCCATGTCTATTTCTATAGGTAAAAATTTGATTTCCATCTTTTTCAGATGCACAAGCTACTGCGCCACCAATGGTTATATTATGTCCGTCATAGTATTTGGTGGTAGATTGAATAACTATATCTACATCAAATTCCAACGGGCAAACTACCATAGGTGAGGCCAGTGTACTATCACAGACATGTTTGGCACCTACTTGATGGGCCAATCGACTCACAGTGGCTAAGTCGGTCAAAGCAAGGGTAGGATTGGTCGGATATTCTGAAAAAATCAGTTTGGTATTGGCTTGTATAGCTGCTTCTATCGCTGCTAGATTTGTAAAATCTACAAAAGAAAAAGTTACGCCCAGTTCACCAAAAAGGTCGCGGGCTAATTCTTGTGTAGTGCCATAACAACCATTTGAGAGGATACAGTGGTCGCCATGGCGTAAAAAAGTGGCCATAGTGGTAACAATAGCCGCCATACCCGAGCCAAAACAATAAGCCACTGCTGCTTTTTCTAAAGCAGCCACCTTTGCTTCCAGTACCGCAACCGTAGGATTTTTTGAACCAGAATAGGAGTGCCCTTTTTCTAGATAGGTTTCAATCGAGGCTTGTACAAATACAGATGATTGAAAAATAGGCGTAAGTATAGCACCCGTATGGGGTTCTGGCTCTACACCAGCATGTACCATTTCAGTAGCTACTTGTAAATGTTTGGTAGCCCATTTATGGGGACCAGAAAAGGATAGTCGATTGGGCATGGTATAAAAAGTAATATCAAAAGCAATGGGTTTGCAATAGTATCTTTAAGATTGGCTGCAAATTAAAAAAAATAGCTGTGAAAAGAAAAATAGGTCTCCGCCTATATCAAAAATAGCATCTCGGATTACCAATAGTATTGGTAGCTTGAATGGTAATAATGTTATCTCTTTGGCTTACCACCCAAAGTGTATTCAGACTGCTAAACATAGGGTTAAAGCTATGTGCAATTTTTTTGTTTTTAGATGCGCAATGGTTAAAAACCAATTTTAAAATTGGATAAAAAAGCAATTCATTTGGTATAAAGTCCTTAAAAATATTTAGATTTATTAACCAAACATCTTGATTATATATGAAAATCCATTCTGTTCGTCTTGTATCCAGTAGTGCGCGTTACCAAGCATGTCCCCGTGAGGCCAGACCAGAAGTTGCTTTTATAGGCCGTTCCAATGTAGGAAAATCCTCTTTAATTAATGCCCTTTTGCAACGAAAACAATTGGCCAGGGTGTCTAAAATGCCTGGAAAAACAAAACTGATCCATCATTTTTTGGTCAACAACCAAATCTATTTTGTAGATCTTCCAGGATATGGATGGGCACAAGTAGGGCGTGCGACAAAAATACAATGGGAAAAAATGTTACAAAGCTATCTTTTGTATAGACCCAATATGGTTACAGTTTTTTTGTTAATGGATGCGAAAATTGGTCTGCAATCCATTGACCTTGGATGTATAGGATGGCTAGGGGTACATCGCATTCCTTTTGTCATTGTACTTACAAAAGCAGATAAAAAAAATAAAAGGGTGGTTCAAAAACACTATATGGCCCTAACGGCTACTTTACAAGAAGACTGGGCCACCATACCACCCATTTTTATGGTTTCTGCACATGATAGGGTAGGGCTGGAAAACCTTCTAGACTATATTCAAATGGTTACACAATCCCAAAAGGGAGATTAAAAGGATGCTACCAAAACTTCTTAACATAACCAAAACTTATACCAAAAAGGGCCAGATTGGTAGATCCTGTTTGTAAAGGTTGTTGATAAAGCTTGGCATGCATGTTGTAAACTTTTGAAATCCGATAAGAAATTTCCCAATCATTGATAAAACGAGAGTGTTGCCCTACCGTACTAGAAAGTTTCAGATCCTCTGACAGCAGTAGATAACGCACTGTAATCTTTGTTCTTTGCAATATATTTTGGTCCTGATGCTCCAATTGATGTATTCCTAGATCGGTTTCTATTGCTAGATTGGGATGGATGATTTTGGAGGCCATATCCTGTATCCTTTGCGAAAGCAAGTCATTGAGACTATTGTTTAATGCAGCCCAGCCATCTATTTTTTTGTCATCATAGATTCTTTTAGCTATTATCAGACTTAAAATTTGAGTATTCAGATAGTGTTTGTCTAATAATGCCTTTGCGGCACATGCTTCTAGCGCCGTATTTAGTTCAAAATCCATACTTTTTACCGGAAAGAAAAGTTGATAAGTAATATGTGGATGGGTCAACTTTCCATATGCAGAAAGAGAAATTTTTACTGGAATGAGGCGCTTGTCATTACTTTGAGGGTATAATGCTGTTACAGATGCCATTTGCGTGTAGGATGCTTCAATATGGACCATACCTTCTTGTGGATAACCGTTAAAATTGACTTGGCTATTAGGTGCAATGGTAAATGTTTTTTGAATGAGATTATAAACAGAAATGGTATAGGTACCATTTTGAAAGAGGTAATTGCCCATTACATATGGCTTACGATTGGTGCCTACTTCTAGTTGAATCTCGGCAGTGCCTTGCCCTTGTAAGCTATCGCTCATATTGGGATTAGAGCCAAATAACACTTGAACCTTTACAGTGGGTTGTATGTTTAGGTCAAGGATTAATTTAATCATTGCGCCATCTTCATTTTGACAGGGTTGATCTGTCTGGTTTTTCGCTTTCTTATAAATAAACTGTACCAATTTTGTTGTATTATCTATATTTTCTTTATCGTGTGCCACAATTGTAAAGGCACCTTGGTCAGTTGTAGCCTTTATTTTAACCAGTAAATTGTAGATAGAACCTTCCATTTGTAAAGTCCCAGTAGCATATAGGTCTCCATAGAAGTCGGGATTATGGGTTCGAGTGGTATGCAGCAGATGAAAAGTTTCCATACGACCTCCAAACATTAAAGGAAATCCATTTTCTAGTGCAACATATCCAGATAAGCTCATTCGTCCTGATGCATCATCTCGAAAATCAAGTTGGGTCAGGTATAAGCGATTCTCTCGAATCTTAATGGGGCCAGTTGCTTGGCAACAACTGTTTAAGTAGTTAATGGTAAATTGTCCTTGATCTATTCGTCCTTTTCCATTTATTTTAGGTGCACTGAGCAGACCAGTTAGTTGAAATGTACCACTTAGTTTGCCCTGTATATCTGAACAAGCAGATTCAAATAACGGATTGAGTAGTTGTAGATCCATTTGGTTAAATCTAGTGGTAATCGCTAAGTTATCAGCAGGATGGGTGAGGTAATAATTTCCCTCTATCTCCACCAATCGTTGAGCTGCTTTTTCCAGCATGCCTCTTAACGCTAGTTTGTTTTCTAATACATTCCAATCTACCTTTAGGGTACCTAGCGGATAGTCTTGAATGGTTGCTTCTTCTATACGTAAGCTACCAGTTGGAATAAGCTGATTTTTTTGGGCTATGAGTTTTGCCTCTATAATGCCTTTAATCGGACCTACTGATGCGTCATAGTGTAAGGGAAGATGGCGTATGGTGCAATATAAGGGCGTTGTAGTAGCTGATTGAGTAAGGCTACCGTCCATGAAAATAGATGCTTGACCGTTGGTTATGGATAGCGCTCCAATGTCTATGACCGTTTTGGAAATAAAACTGGGCCTTTTTGCTTGTATGGTCCATATTTGTCCTTTAGTGGTTAGGCTAGAAGGGAGTAGATCTATTGCTATCCCACCATCTCTCAGGGTACCTGCACAGGCTATGGACAGATGACTATGTTGGTGGACCAATCTATTTAAAAAGGTAAATTTATCTTTGTCCATCCGGAATTGAAGGTCTAGATCATCTGTTTGAACCATGGAATGCCAATCCTGTTTGTCTGAAGCAATGAATAGTTGCACCAAGCGCTTTTTAACATCCATGAGGTGACCGATGTTGAGTTTTACTTTGATATTTGTGAAACTAAACTGCTTAAAACGGAAGGTGGACGCATGAGGTAGCGCTAAGGAAAAATCATAATCTGTATTATAGGCCAAATGACCCGAAAAAGTTGTAGCAGGAGATACATGTAGATGATTTGAAAACCAATTTAAGATTGGGTCTATCTTTTTGCAATCGATGGTGTAATGTAGATGTAATCTAGCAGGCATTGCGGCCAGATGTTCCGAATTTTTAAGTCGCGCAATGGAGTACTTTATATGACTTGCTAAGTCTTTAATGGTAAATTTTCCTTTTAGCTTACCCTCTATAAGGGAAGAAGTCAGGGTAAGCAGATCTTCTTTGCCATCTTGGAGGGCATGTAGGACAAGCTGTTTGCAGCTTACTTTTTGGGTCAATCTTTGTACCACACATTCCTTTAAGCTAATTGCTCCACGTGGACGTTCACTTAATAAATCTTTTATTTTCAACGTAAATTGTGTACTGCCTGTCAAAGGTACCGCTACCCAACCAAGTTTTTCTAGATTGATCTGTTCAATGATGCCCTTTGCCTTTAAATAGTTATTAGGCGTTATATGATAACGGCCGGCTAAGGTTAGCTTTGCGTTTGGATCTTTGCTATGTAAAGTAAAATTTACCATAGCATTGGCCACCATACAAGAGGCCTTTATCTGCTGATAGCTATAATGGTTCGTTTTTATCTTTGTTAGATCCATTACTGCATCTAGGGTATTGAAGTCGTTCCCTTGCGTTTTTATGGTCACTTTTCCAGAAAGGGCTCTAATCGGAAGAGCAGGTAGCACAGCCGCCACGGCTACCTTGTGTAAGGTTAGGTTACCCGTTACCATTTGTATCGCTTTACCTAGATGATGTAGGGTTAAATCTGTTTCTATACCACCTATATGGGTTGCAATATGCCCCCTTAAGGTAGATTTTTCAGTATTCCCTACAAAAGTGGCGTTGGTTAGACCAATGTATTGTAATCTATTCAGGTAGACCGGCATCTGCTTTTGGAGGTCACTTAGATAGACCTTACCCCTTTTTATGCCAAGCGTTGCATCCACTCCATTATAGCAGCCTGTACTTTCAATGTAGCTATCTGATGCACCAAAAACCAGTTTGCAATTTTTCCATACCATATTATGAGGCGTCAAAGAGAAGAGACCATTTAACCTATATAAAGTATGCGCCCCGTTAAAAAAATCTGAAAATTTACTTAATTCAATCGATGATAGAGCAGTTTGATGCAATACAGCCTCTAATAGAATATTTTCCTTATGGTCAAGCAAAGGAAGTTGTTCGATCTGCTTTAATGTGAAATCGCCTTGTAGGCTGCTATATTTTGTCATCAAGTGACAATTTTGTAGCACTATGTTATGGGGGGTAATGCTAAATTGGGCCATTATGTTTTTCAATACCAAAGGCAGGCCATTGGTTGTTTGGTAGGAAAGCGTCGTTAAGCTACCTGAATAATGGTCCGAAAAAAATTTAAAGTCGTTTATAGATAGATCGATATTGCCTACGCTAATATTTTGTTTTTTGATCTGATTGTCATAATATAAGTTGATTCCATGTAATGCAATCTTATCGATCGATAGTCCTGTATTGGATACGGGTATAAAGGGTACAATAGCCTTAGCATAAAACATATCCATATTCAAAGGTTGCTCTTTATGCTTTTCTAAGTAAACTGCACCTCCCTCTATTGAAATAGAATGGATCATATTGGGCTTAAGCAGAAGTAAATCCAATAGATTGAGTTGACCTTTACAGCGATGAATGGAAAATAGAGGTTTGTTTTGAGGATCTGTAACGGTTATGCCTACCAATGCAAGTTGTCGGAACCAGGTTAAGCGAAATTGATCACAGGTAATGCGGTAATGGGTAGTTTGATGAAAATAGTTGAGTAGACTACTAAGCAGTTGTTGCTGGAAAGCAGGTATATGGCATAAAGCCATAACCGTTACTAGAAGTATCGTTAGACCGTAAAAGAGCCTTTTTACTGGTTTTAAAGACCATTTTTTAATTTTACTAAAAAATTTTTTTATCTTATTCAAAATAAGTAGGATCGGTATTGAAGTTATTGGAATGGTTATGTATTGTACATGATAAGATTAATTGTATCTAAATCCAACCTCTAACTAGGTAAAAGTTTTATTCTATAGGTTATTTTACTTCGATCAAAAAATTTTCATAATATGATCAACCTGCTAAAGAGGGCATCGCGTTCAATGTAAATCCAGGTATCTTAATGAAGCAGTGTGTACACAAGCAGATAAGCTGCTTAAACTTAAATAGTCCAATGTATAGGCCTATTTTACTGTTTATCTTTTTCATAAAAATGACATTAAAATATGTAAAAACTTATTACGAATACTTATACAGTCCAAGCAGGATTATAACAACAGGATAAAGGCTTATTAAGTCCTATGGTCTGTTCTGCTTCAAGCAACTATAATCATCAAAAAGAATTAAATTATACTGCAGTATCTACTTATTTTGACTTATTAATATTAACAAAGAATAGATATCATTGCAAGCAAATTGGACTAAAAAATACAATAACAGTTCAACATATTATAACAGTCATATATAGTGCCTGTAAGAAAGATCAAATCTTGATCGATACAAAAATCATCGCCTATTTGTTCTTTGTTGACGACCCATTCAAATAGATGTTTCGTTATCTTTCAGGTAAACTTTCTTCTATTTTCAGGTTGTTAATAATAAAATCCCGCCGCTCTGGCGTATTTTTGCCCATATAAAAAGCCAATATATTTTTTAAGGCACTATGGGGCGCCAATGTAACAGGAATCAGTCGAATGGCTGCACCTATAAAATGGGCAAATTCATCAGGAGATATTTCACCTAGCCCTTTAAAACGCGTAATTTCAGGTTGTGCACCCAGTGACTGTATGGCTACCTCTTTTTCTTCTTCATTGTAGCAATAATGGGTGGTTTTTTTATTCCGTACTCTAAAAAGAGGTGTTTCTAATATATAAAGATGTCCATTGTATACAAGTTCTGGAAAAAATTGTAAAAAATAGGTTAATATCAGCAAACGAATATGCATGCCATCTACATCTGCATCTGTAGCAACAATAATTTTATTATAACGCAATCCATCCGGTCCATTGGCAATATTTAAAGCATGTTGCAGTAGGTTAAATTCTTCATTTTCATAAACTAGCTTTTTAGATTGCCCAAAGCAGTTTAAGGGCTTACCCCGCAATGAAAATACAGCTTGTGTCGCAACATTACGAGATTTAGTAATAGAACCACTTGCAGAATTCCCTTCTGTAATAAAAATGGTACTATCCAACCGATTGGGATGGCTAGAGTTAAAATGGATATGACAATCTCTTAATTTTTTATTATGTAGGTTGGCTTTTTTTGTTTTTTCATGGACTAGTTTTTTAATACCAGCTATTGCTTTACGTTCACGTTCAGACTGCAGAATACGTTTTTGTAGTATTTCGGCTATGGGTGGATTTTTGTGTAAAAAGTCATCTAATGCATTTTTTATAAAAGCAATGATAAAACTACGAATGGTTGGCCCTTCAGGACCCATTTGTTGTGAACCAAGTTTTGTTTTGGTTTGGGATTCAAAAATAGGCTCTTGGACTTTAATCGCAAGTGCAGCTATTAATCCTCCACGGATGTCCGCTCCGTCAAACTCTTTTTTGTAAAAGGTTCGTACGGTTTGCATAATGGCTTCTTTTAAAGCATTCAAATGGGCCCCTCCTTGAGGAGTAAATTGCCCATTGACAAAAGTATAATAGACCTCATTGGCAAGGGTATGATGATGTGTCAATGCTAGTTCAATATCTTGTTTTTTTAAATAGATAATCGGGTAAAGATAGCTTTCTGCAGCTGTTTTGGCTTGTAATAAATCTAAAAGCCCATTTCGAGCTTGGTATTTTTTACCATTCAGGTAAAGCATAAGCCCAGTGTTTAAAAAACTGTAATGGGCTATTTGTTCTTCTATAAATTGGGGTACAAAAGAAAATTCTTTAAAAATGGCATGATCTGGTTGGAATACCACATGGGTACCATTTGGCTCCTGAGTGGAGGAGATTTCAGATTCTTCTAAGAGCAATCCAGCGGAAAAAGTGGCTGATTTGGTTAATCCATCTCGAAAAGATTGTACTTTGCAATAGGCAGAAAGGGCGTTAACGGCTTTTATACCTACACCATTTAAACCTACAGATTTTTGAAAAGCTTGGGTGTCATATTTACCGCCTGTATTGATTTTAGAAATGCAATCTACTAATTTCCCCAATGGAATGCCTCTTCCAAAGTCTCTAATAGAAATATGTTGATTTTCAAATATTTTTATTTCAATTTTTTTTCCATAGCCCATTACAAATTCATCTACGCTGTTATCTATTACTTCTTTGAGTAGTAGGTAGATACCATCATCTGGTAGACTACCATCTCCCAATTTTCCAATATACATACCAGGGCGCAACCGAAGATGTTCTTGCCAAGATAGGGAGCGGATATTGGATTCTGTATAGTTAAGCGTGGACATAGGTAAAACAGATAGATAGAAAAATTGAACTATATCTATGTTTTCAATGGACCATCTAGTACAAGACACTCTACTGTTTCAATCAAACTTTTAGCTGCTTGGGTGAAATGATTAAAGTCTATTGTTTCTATTTTATCAGTTGCTTGATGATAATGGTTATTTCTAAGATTAGCGGTATCTGTAATCATAAAAGCAGAAAACCCTTCCAAGGAAAACGAGCCATGATCAGATCGGTACACATTTGGCATCCATCCAGGTAAGGCGACACGATGCATAGGGAACGGTTTAGGCGTTATTTGCTCATAACGTGCCATCCATTTTTTTTGAAATTCCCTTGATTTTAAGTCACCAATAACCATTAGAAAATTACCCCGATCTCCATAAAAATATTTTAACCATTTCAGATACCAAGGGTAGATTTGGCTATTGGGCTCGTTAGAGAAATAACTTATGCTTTCAAGAGATATCATACCTGTAATAACATCACCTCTGGCTTTTACTTGCTTTGCATATTGCACACTTCCCATATTACTGCAGAAATGTTTCCCTGTTTCTTCATCTACACTATAAGGACACTCTTCATTAGGAAAGGCTACTAATTTTATAGTATGTTTAATTTTTGTATTGTCTTGAGTATATATATTATACATATGCCTTGCTATTTCTATTAAAACAGCAATACCAGATCCATTGTCGTCTGCCCCTGGACTTGCAAGAACGGTGTCATAATGTGCTCCAATTACAATGCATTCGGAAGATGTGCTATTACTACCCGGGATAACTATTTCTATATTTTGTACATCAAATTTTTGATGGGTATGTGTTGCGCTATATGTCATTACATTGGTTTCGTAGCCGATCTCTTTAAAAGCATCGTCAATGTATTGAGCAGCTTGAGACAACTTTTGGTAATGTTCTTGGTCTTCTATGTTTCGTGAACCAATTGTTTTTGACAAATAAGTTATATGTTGTTTTAAGTGTTCAGATAGTACTTCATCTGACCTATCTGAGACTGTTGTATTAGAGATATCTGTATCTATATTTATAGGTGTACCTGCACCTACTCCATTAGTAGTTGTTAGGATACGTAAAGGAGTCCTGTTACAGCCAATTAATAATGTGGCAATATAAAGCTGATATTTGCCATATACCTTGAAAATAGTCATAAACATTACCAATGATTCTATTGCGTAAAAATTAAGAGGTCTATTGAGTGGACAGTGAACAAATAGCTAAACGAAGTTTTGTAATAAAACTATTTAGTTAAAAGATTTAAATTGAATATAAAATAATATTATGTTTTTTACTAAAAGTTGTCGCTTACCATAGCCCAATGAAAACAGAAAAACAACCTTTACGTAAGTGCAATTATCCAGCTAAAAAATAGTGGTTACGCAACACCACCCATCGTCCGTTGTTGTTGCTGGAAAAAGGTCAAAGCTTCTAGTAGATCCTCTTTTTTAAAGTCTGGCCAATATAAATTGGTAAAATATATTTCTGAATAAGCACATTGCCAAGGGAGAAAATTGCTTATTCGTTTTTTACCACCTGTACGTATCAATAAGTCAATATCAGGCAAGTGTCCTGTATTCAAATATTGCTGATAGGTAGTGGGCGTAATTTTAGCGCGATGGTTCTTTGCAAATTTTATAAAATTCTCAAAACGAGAATTTTTATTAAACCCTTTATGTAAAAAATCATCCACTATTTTAATCAAAAAATCATTTGCTATCGCCTCAGAGGCAGCTACTATTTCTGCTTTCCCTCCATAGTTAATGGCAACGGTCAAATGTAACCTAGTGTTATCCTTTGTAAGGTCTATCACCTCTTTTAATCTATTCCAGCAATAACTAGGTATCCCTGCTGTATCCCCCACTACACGGAATTTAACATTATATTTTGTAAAAAGGTTGATGTGGTCAACAATGCTTTTCGTAATCGTTCGAAAAATGTTATGTACCTCTGGTGTGGGTCGGCTCCAATTTTCAGTAGAAAAAGCATAAAGGGTTAAATAGGTGATCCCGTGCTCTAAACATCCAGTTATTGCTTCAATGACCGCCTTTTTTGAATTTTTATGTCCATAAGATCTGTCGCCTATTGCTTTTATGCCCCACCTGCCATTACCATCCATGATAATCCCAATATGTCTTGGCTTTTTGGCTAAGCTAGGTAGTACATGTAGATCATACTTATTGGAGGAAGCTGTATATCCAGGTAGGAGTGTAAATAGCAATATCCAGTTTCTAAAAACCCTTCTGAATACAATGGCTACAGTAAGTAAAAATCTTTTTTTTTTGTCTGCCATAGCAGGAAACAGGGTATACATCTGATATAAGAATCTTTTAGCTTAAATGAACATCGCCCCACACCGTTCGGAAAAAAGTATAGAAGTAAAACTTCCAAAAACTATAGGTGTAGAGAAGAGTCAAGTTTAAGTAAAAATATCATACGATCAAAACAATATTGGGTTTACTTTCCCTATATATTTAGTATAGAGCTATTGGTTAACAGCCCTATTTAGCTGGAGTGTACCTGGGTTGCTCCATTGAAATATATTTGATAATATTTTGGATTAATGTCGAATGATCATTATTTCCTTGATTGACCTGAATATAGGGACATAGTTTCAGTTCGAGCGTTTGTTCATAAGCCTTTTTAATGGCTTCAAAACGCTTTTGAGACATTTGGTCAAACGCGTCCCGGTTGCTTCTGGACTGGTTGCGCAATTGAAAAGTATCAAAGTCTATATCACAGTATATACATAGATCTGGCATTAAACTAGAAAAAATACGATGTGTCGTTAAAAAAGGGGCCCAATAATCTGGTTGGTGCGTTAATTGATAGGCTATAGTAGAAAAAATAAATCGATCAAAGATCAGTACATCTGCTGCTCCTACCAGTGCTTCCTTAGCAATCAGTTCATGGCGTGCGGCTAAGAATAGAAAAAATTCTGTAATAGGGTGGGCATCTTCATTTTTAATGGTTAAGATAGTGTCCCAAATCAATTGCGCATTTTTACTCCCTTTGGGATCATGCAGCAACTTTACATGATAAGATTGATTGATTAAACTAGCTTGTATTTGATGTGCCAAAGTCGTTTTGCCAGCAAAATCTACCCCTTCAATAACTAACGTAAATATCCTACGTTGTGTAGGGGTGATCCGATTTTCCATATACTTTATGATTAAGGGTAAAGAATAAATGCTGTCTCATAAAAATACAAATAAATCTACCATTCATTATGAAGTTAAATTTCTTTAAAATTAAGTATATTGCAACGCTACCATTCAGTTATACAGTAATGCTGGAATAATTTTATACATGATGAGCACGCTTCAAGATTTTCTTTCCTGCTCTGATCCAAATGTACGCAATGTATTATTGGGCACCATTTTGCTGAGTACCAGTAGCGCTATGATTGGCGTATTAGCGCTTCTAAAAAGAAAGACGCTGATCAGTGATGCGATTGCACATGCGGTACTTCCTGGTAGCTGTTTGGCTTTTTTGCTAACTGGAAATAAAAACTCTATCTGGCTTATTATCAGTGCTTTTATTACAGGTTGGTTGGCTTCTATAGCCATTGATCAGATCACTACCCATTCAAAAATAAAGTTAGATGCCGCCATTGCTATTGTGGCTTCCATAGCTTTTGGATTGGGTAGTTTTTTGTTATCTATGCTGCAACATAATGGCCAAGCTGGCCAAGGTGGGTTAAAGTCCTTTTTATTAGGCAGTGCTGCTACGTTACTACAAGAAGATGTGGTTGCATTGCTCTGGTTGAGTGGCATTATTATAGTAGTTTTAATTTTGTTCTTCAAAGAATTTATGCTTATTGCCTTCGACCGTCTTTTTGCGCAGTCCATAGGCCTTCCTATTAAAAAAATAAATTTTTTGTTTACCAGTTTAATGGTACTGGCTATTGTAATTGGCATCAGGGCAGTAGGGGTAGTATTAATGAGTGCGATGCTTATTACGCCATCTACTACTGCACGATTCTGGACAGGAAAAATTGCTTATATCATGCTGTTTGCTATGTTGATTGCGGTCTTTGCTTCCTTAGTAGGAACTTTTATTTCCTATACCATTCCTTCTATGCCTACTGGACCTTGGATTGTAGTAATTATGTCACTTATAGCTTATTCCTCTTTTCTTGTTGCTTGGTGTGGCCGCATATTCAAAAAAAAAGGATAAAGATATCATAATATGATGCAGCTTACCCTGCCTTCGTTTGATTATAAAACTAAGCAAGTTTTAAATAAAACCTATATTTTAGATCTGGTTCGTAAAAAATATGTATTGCTAACCCCAGAAGAATGGGTCCGTCAACATATGTTGCATTATTTGATTCACTACTGCTCCTATCCTAAAGGGTTGTGCTGCTTAGAGAAAAGAATATATAACGGAATGAGCTATTATAGACCTGATATTATGGTATGCGATAAATTTGGTGTTACTAAAATGGTGGTAGAATGTAAAGCGCACTATATCAAACTAACCGATAAAACTTTAGGGCAAATGATGCAATACAATCGACAGCTTATGGTAAATTATTTACTGGTAACGAATGGGATTACTCATTTTTGTTGGCAGTGGGAAGAAGATTTAGGCTGTTTTCAGGCAATAAACTATATTCCAGTCTATCAAACATGCGCAATCGCTAGATGACCTGTTTGTACCAGTAAATATGATTTTTAGTTACCCATAGATCCAAGTTTTCAACTCTATTACAACGCTCTGGATTTACAATAATCCTAATCCAGCATTGACCTTTTTAGACGGTTGAATAGATTTTGCTGGATTACCAAGTAAGACATCACCCTTTTTTACATTTCCTAATACAACTGATCCAGCACCAATACTGGCTCCCTTTTGAATGGTAACACCTGAAATAATAGTAACGCCCATGCCAATAAAAACTTCTTCTTCCAAAGTGACCTGGCTACCTATAATACTCCCAGCGCCTATCTCTACCCAATCATGAATATGGGTTTCTGATTCAATGATCACCCCATTGTGTAGTATACAGTGGTTGCCTATAGTTACCTCTGAAGCCAAACAAACTTCTGTACCTATGTAATTGCCCTGCCCTAGTTGAGTGGCATCAGCCATAATAACAGATGGATGAATAGCAGAGATTGGGATAGCGTCTTGTTGTGTCCTTAAAAAGTTTAAGCAGTCTTTTCTTTTTTCCATAGGGCGATAGGCGATAAAATAAGGACAGGCTTCATTGAGTAGCCTAAGAAAAGCTGGATCATTTGTACCACCTAACACAGGAATATTTTGTATGGTGCTACAATGCCATTTGGTTTGATCTTCTAGAATGCCATACACCATTAAATTATTTTTTTGAAAAATATCTAAAGATCCTTTTGTAAGATCACATACGCCAAAAACAATGATTCCTTGCATCTATATGGTTTAATATTAATGAGTACGTTTTAAACTATATTGTAATTTTATTATGATCATCTATTAAAATTGTATAATTTTTACATT
The DNA here is from genome assembly GCF_000304455.1 of Cardinium endosymbiont cEper1 of Encarsia pergandiella. NCBI lineage: Bacteria > Pseudomonadati > Bacteroidota > Cytophagia > Cytophagales > Amoebophilaceae > Candidatus Cardinium > Cardinium endosymbiont of Encarsia pergandiella. The sequence goes on along the minus strand of NC_018605.1, from coordinate 208,251 downwards.
TTTACCTTAAAATTTACCTAAAGTAGATCAGAAAAATAGGCATGACACATTCATAAAAAAACTTTTAGTGTATACAATGCCTCACCCTATTACTAACTTTTAAGTTTACATCTTCTCTGGCAATTCAATGGTTAAAAGTGCCATGCTCTTTTTGAGCACCTTACCTACACAAAAGGAAAGCAATAGTCTAATCGCTCTGGTATTAGCATTAGATTCCCGGAATATTAGATGACTTGCATAAAATTTGTTGTAAGTTTTCGCTAGCTCTAAAGCGTAATGGGCTATTACAGAGGGCATGTAGGCTGCTGCAGCTTCCTCTATCGTTTCTGGTAACCTATACAATTGGAAAATAAGGTTCTGTTCTAAGGGGCTAAGCGAACCAGTTGTTGATCCATCTAGTGGAACCTTTGGAACGGATGCTGCTTTTCGGGTTAGTGAACAAATTCTAGCATAGGTATACTGAATAAATGTACCAGTATCGCCCTGTAGATCAATAGATTCATTAGGGTTAAATAACATCTTTTTTTGAGGTGAAACCCGTAGTAAGAAGAATTTTAAGGCACCTATTGCCAAAGTATGGTGTAATTTCTGTAGCCCTTCCTGGGCACATTTGGTAACTTTATCAGTAGTCTCCATATAGTGCCCAACTGTATCAATCATTTCTTGTATAAGGTTATCCGCATCTACTACGTTTCCCTCTCTAGATTTCATTTTACCGTCTGGTAGATCCACCATCCCGTAGGGAAAATGGTGCATAGAAGATGCATAAGGTCTGCCCAATTCGGTCATAATAGCAAATAAGACCTTAAAATGATAGCTTTGTTCATTGCCGACCACATAAATCATTTGATCAAAATGATAATCTGCATAACGTAAATCAGCTATTCCTAGATCTTGTGTAATATATACAGCTGTTCCATCGTTCCGCAACAAAACCTTTTCTCCTAAACCTTGTTTGGATAGGTCAACTGTAATGGCTCCATCTTCTCTTTTGTAAAATATTTGTTGATGCAAACCCTCTTCTATAATCGTTTTACCTAGTAAATAAGCCTCAGATTCATAATAAATCTTATCAAACGTAATGCCCAATTCAGCATAAGTCGCGTTGAATCCATCGTAGACCCAGCCATTCATTTTTTTCCATAGTGCTATTACATCAGGGTTGCCTTTTTCCCATTCCACCAACATATTTTGTGCCCGTTGCAAAATAGGGGGTACCGTTGCATCTTCCCCATTTTTTTCCATAAGCGCCTGTTCTGCTTTATATACTTGGTCAAATTTTACATAATACTTTCCTACTAAATGGTCTCCCTTTATGCCGGTACTTTCTGGTGTTTCATCTTCGCCAAATTCTTGGTAAGCCACCATAGATTTACAGATATGGATGCCACGGTCATTAATGAGGTTCACTTTATGGATGGTATATCCAGCCGCATCTAATATAGCGGCCAAAGAGCTGCCTAAAAAATTATTACGCAAATGACCCAAATGTTGCGGTTTATTAGTATTAGGAGAGGAAAATTCTACCACTATATGGCGCATCCGTCTGGCCAAACAACCGTAAGTCGAATCTGCTGCAATAGTAGTTAAAATGGACAGCCAAATGGCATCATGAAGCACAAGGTTTAAAAAACCACTTATCACATTATAACTGGCTATTAGATTGGTATGGGTTTGTAGCCATTGGCCTATTTGATGGGCCAATTCAGTAGGTAGTGCATTACATCTTTTAGAAAAAGAAAATACAGGGAATGAAAAAGTACCTTCAAATTCTTTTCTGGTAACCTGTACGCTACAAGCTTCTTCCGATAAAGGTAGATCATAAATGGCTAGAAATGCTTGTTGTATAGCTTGTCTAAGTTTAGGTACCAGCTTTATGGAGTGTCCGTCAAAAGGCATAAGGTAAAGTTTATCTGATTTTACGTAAAATTAGAAATTTATAACGTGGTTATGGATTTATTTGTTTGATTTACACATACTTTAATAGAGAATTTTATTGGTATGGTTACTACAAATTAGCTATTTTACTTGATTGTATCAAGTAATTTTTTAATATCAAAACTTGATAATCAAAATAATTTGTATAAAAATGTTCTTAATACAACTGCTTATAAATAAATGTTATTACATTTTTATAGTTGATTATTATATTAAAAAATATTACATTCCAGAACGTATTAAATTATGTTTTTGGTTTAAAAATTTAGTATATATTTTCTACTACCCCAAGATTATTGCTTTATTTAAAAAGATTAATACATATGTCATGATTGTTGTTTTTAGCTAGATCAAGAGGGGTTTTACCCAAAGTATTTTTTATTTTGGTTGCAATCCTTTCATCTTGTATTAACGCTTTACAGACTTCTACATGACCGTTATATGCTGCCATATGTAGTGGAGTATGACCATTTTTAGATTGTAAATTCACTTTAATATCTTTATTGGCTAGTAATTCTTTTACCACTTCTAGATGACCTATACGTGCTGCCATATGTAATAGAGTCATACCAGCTTTATGTTGTAAATTCAGCTTCATACCCTTATTGGCTAGTAATTCTTTTACCACTTTTATATGACTATTTTCTGCTGCTATATATAGTGGAGTCTCACCATCGTTACATTGTAAATTCACTTTAATATCTTTATTGGCTAGTAATTCTTTTACCACTTTTACATGACCCTCTTGTGCTGCTATATATAATGGAGTCCAACCATTGTTATGTTGTAAATTCAGCTTAATACCCTTATTGGCTAGTAATTCTTTTACCACTTCTAAATGACCCATATCTGCTGCCATATGTAGTGGAGTCCAATCATATTCATCTTCTAAATTCAGCTTAATACCCTTATTGGCTAGTAATATTTTTACCACTTCTATATGACCTTTATAGGCTGCCGTATGTAGTGGAGTCTTACCATCGTTACATTGTAAATTCACCTGAATATCTTTATTGGCTAGTAATTCTTTTACCACTTTTACATGACCCTCTTGTGCTGCTATATATAATGGAGTCCAACCATTGTTATGTTATAAATTCACCTGAATACCTTTATTGGCTAGTAATATTTTTACCACTTCTATATGACCTTTATAGGCTGCCGTATATAGTGGAGTCTCACCATTGTTATTTTGTAAATTCACCTGAATACCTTTATTGGCTAGTAATTCTTTTACTACTTCTACATGACCCTCTTGTGCTGCTATATGTAATGGAGTATCACCATCTTTATCTTTCGCATTTACATCAACCTCAGGTTTATTAAGTAAAGCTTCTACTGCTTGTACATCACCATTTTTAACTAGTACATGTAGCATAACATTCCTTTCTACTGGTGATAAATATGAATCAGCATAACCATAAATCGGAAGTGAAAAAAATAAAAGAACTCTATACAGTAGTAGGGATATGCTATAAGCGTTAATATACGCAATATGTTTTTTATACATCTATACAAAAATATTTAATATGGTAAGACGATAATTTATATAAACAATAAAGTATAGAAGTCAATATTTAATCTTATAGTCAGTACAAATTATAACTTATAGTTATCGTTTAAGTTTAGTGTGTCAGATTTTCTTTTAATATATGTGCTTTGGTTATATTTTTCAAATACTAATTTTTTACTATCCTCCCAAGTTTGTATACGTGTTTTACCATAACAATTGTAATAAACTTTTATTATCTTGTGGCCCATTGGTCAAAGCCTAAGAAGGATGATCCAAGGCAGCTTTTAATAACGTATTAGCCAGTGGTGCGTTGGCTTTTCCTTGACTATTTTTCATAATTTCCCCCATAAACATGGCCAGTAGCCCTGACTTTCCATTTTTGTAAGCTATTACTTTTTCTGGGTGCGCTGCTAATACCTCTGCAATAAGTGCTTTTAAGTTGGCCTCATCATTATCCTGTATCAGGTCTAGTTCCTCTGCAACTGCCATAGGCGTTATATCAGACTGTTGCAATAACAAAGGAAAGATTTGATTGGCCGCAATCGAAAAATGGACCATACCACTTTCTACCAATGTGATGAGTGCAACGAAACGGTCAACGGTAAGGGGCAATTCTTCCAATGGAAGCGACTGCTCATTAAGATAACCTTTTATAGGCCCCAATAACCAATTGGCTGCAGCCGTATAATGGTTAGTATGTTGACATAGTTCATCAAAGAATATGGCAAATGCTTTGTGCTCGGTAAGTACCGAAGCAGCATAATCAGAAAGACCGTATACCTCTCTAAATTTTTTAAAATAAGCTCTTGGCAACAAAGGCATCGTCTTGCGAATGCTTTCTATCCATTCTTTTGAAACCCATATAGGAGGGATGTCTGGTTCTGGAAAATAACGGTACTCACTGGCTGTTTCTTTGGCACGTAGGCTAATCGTTTCACCTGAAGCAACTTGAAAGTTTCGAGTCTCCGCTATCACTGGCTCACCCTTTTCTAACACCTCTATTTGACGTTCTATTTCATGGGCTATGGCAAGCTGAACATTACGCATAGAGTTCATATTTTTAACCTCTACTCTAGTGCCCAGTTGTTTAGATCCCTTGCGGGCTACTGAAATATTGGCATCACAACGTAAAGAAGCTTCTTCCATATTGCCATCACAGATATCTAAATACCGGACCAATTTTCGAATTTCATATAAAAACTGATAGGCTTCTTCTCCTGTTGTAATGGCTGGAGCGGTTACCAATTCTAATAAAGGCGTCCCTGCTCGATTATAATCCAACAAAGTAACCTCGTCAACCACACCATGTATAGATTTACCAGTGTCTTCTTCTAGGTGCATCCGTATAAGTGGAATGCTTTTCTCTATGCCTTCATTGGTATAAATGGTTACAAATCCACCTTGGCAAATTGGAGTAGTATCTTGTGTGATTTGAAAGCCCTTGGGTAAATCTGGATAGAAATAGCTTTTTCTAGAAAAAAAGTTTAAATCTGTAATCGTTGCACCACATGCCAACCCTAATTTTATAGCGTAGTCAAATGCTTTTTTATTTACTCTAGGCAATGTACCGGGATAGGCCAAAGTAATGGGACTAAGGTTGGTATTAGGAAGGGCACCATATTCAGCTCTATCTGAGGAAAACATTTTACTATGGGTGAGCAATTGAATGTGGATTTCCAGTCCAATCACTACTTGATACGGATCTTTGATGGTTTCATGCATAAGTTTATTATATGGTTTGATAGCTGTATGGCCATCTGAATCTATCAATTATTTTGCTTACAAAGTATAGGATAGCATCTATCCGCAATGATCGCATGATTTTTTACCAATGCTATTTTTTATTCCTTAGCATATGGGGTATGATCGATGGGTAGATGATACAAGTTATTCATAACGTTTTAGTTCAAATTTTTCTCCAAGATAAAGCCTACGCACCTGTTCATCTTCTGCCAATTCTTCTGCAGTGCCTGCTTTAAGCAATGCGCCAGCAAACATTAAGTAAGCTCTATTCGTAATGGAAAGCGTTTCATCTACGTTATGATCTGTAATCAACACGCCAATATTATTATGCTTAAGCTGGGCGATAAGCAGCTGGATTTCTTCTACAGCGATAGGGTCTACACCTGCAAAAGGCTCATCCAGTAAGACAAATTTAGGATCAGTAGCCAACGCTCTAGCTATTTCTGTACGACGCCGTTCCCCTCCAGAAAGTACATTACCTTTACTTTTCCGTATATGCATAATGCTAAACTCTTCCAATAAACTTTCTAATTTTTCTTTCCGTTCCTGTTTAGAAAGCTTACGCATTTCCAATATAGCCATGATATTTTCCTCTACCGTTAATTCTCTAAAGACAGAGGCCTCCTGGGGTAAATAACTAATACCTTTTTGGGCACGTTTATATAAAGGCAACGGGGTAATACATGTTTGATCTAAATAAATGTTACCACTATTGGGCTTTATAAGCCCAACCGTCATATAGAAAGTAGTGGTTTTCCCTGCCCCATTGGGCCCCAGTAAACCTACGACTTCACCAGACTCAACGGTCAGTGAGACGCCTTTTACTACTTTTCGTCCTTTATATGCTTTGATTAGTGAATCTGCGCGAAGTTGCATAAAAAATTTTGTATTAAATGATGGGATACCCTTTTAGATTGCGTTCCACCCTTATACAGATTAAAATTAAGAGAGGCTTAAAAAGCAAAGGCTGCATCGCATCATTTGTTGCGATGATGGCATAAAAGTGGATCGATCTGCCCATTACCCATCCCAATAAATTTATAAGAAAATATCCATTTTATTACTATCTACGTGGCGTGCTTCATGGGGAATGAGGCTAAAAAAGCATATATTTGACTCAAAATCTAAAATAAGCTTTCTGGTCAGTAGGTCTTTCCTACATTTATAGTTTAGCGCATACATATAATTATCCATACTGCATTGCAATTTTCGGTAATACATGAAGATCAGCATTCCAAAGCTAGAGCAGGGCTGATCACCACTAGTAAAGGGATCATTCGTACACCTATCTTTATGCCGGTAGGTACGATAGGATCGGTAAAATCTATTCCACAGGGCGTACTGCGCGACCAAATCAATGCAGATATCATCCTAGGCAATACCTATCACCTCTATCTACGTCCAGGTACTAAAGTATTGGATGCAGCAGGAGGGCTCCACACCTTTATGGGATGGCATCGACCGATATTAACCGACAGTGGAGGCTATCAAGTCTACTCTCTAGCAGATCGTCGTCAGCTGACAGAAGCAGGGGTTACCTTTCGTTCCCATATAGATGGTTCTCGCCATTTATTTACACCAGAACTTGTAGTAGATATTCAAAGAAGCATTGGTTCCGATATCATGATGGTACTAGATGAATGCACCCCTTACCCTTGTAGCTACCACTACGCAAAGGCTTCTATGGAACGTACCCATCGCTGGCTCAAAAGGGGCATAAATTATTTTGATGCTACCTTAACGAATCAACATGCCCATCAAGCACTTTTTCCAATTGTGCAAGGTAGTATCTATAAAGACTTACGGATCCAATCCGCTGAAACCATAGCTGCAGCAGACAGGCCTGGTAATGCCATAGGAGGCGTATGTCATCCTGATGGGCAACTGTATGAAATTACAGAGCTGGTTTGTTCTATTTTACCTAGGTCTAAGCCGCGTTATTTAATGGGGGTTGGTACACCCTTGGACCTTTTAGAGTGCATTGCCTTAGGTGTAGATATGTTTGACTGTATAATGCCTACTCGAAATGGACGCAATGGTACGCTATTTACCACACAGGGTATCTTAAACATTAGAAATAAAAAATGGGCATATGACTTTAGCCCTATAGATGGCGCATTAGGTGGACCAGTTAGTGGCTATTATTCAAAAGCTTACCTGCGCCACTTGATCACCTCTAAAGAATTATTGGGTGCGCAATTGGCCAGTGTCCATAATTTAACTTTTTACCTATGGTTGGTGCGTCAAGCTAGAGAGCAGATTCAGCAGAATAGCTTTGTTGCATGGAAAAACCATATAGTTAAAACCATCATGGCAAAAATCTAATTAAAATGAAGCTACTAGATCGGTACATTTTTAAAAAGTTTTTTTCTGCTTTTTGGGTGATTCTTACCATCTTTATCTCAGTTTTTATCGTTATTCACCTAGTGGAGAATATAAGTAATTTTAAAAAGCATCACCTTTCTTTTCAGGCAGTATTCAACTACTACTGTGTACTGGCGCTTTATTTAGTGAATCTTGTAGCCCCTCTAATTGTCTTTGCTACCACTATATGGTGTACGACTAGGCTGGTAAAACGATCAGAAATTATTGCGCTATTAAGCGGTGGGATTAGTTTGCATCGCATCATAAGACCTTATATCATTATTGCTTGTTTACTTACTGGAGCCAATTTTTATCTTATAGGTTGGTTATTGGCCAATGTGAATAAAGCGCGTGTTCGGTTTGAAACAGAATATCTCGACATGGGCGGCATGGGTAGTTTGCCTCAGTCAGACTATATACAGCTCAAGGTGGGCGCTGATCAATACCTACACATTGGCAAGTACCATGGTTACAGTAATACGGGATATGATATCAGCTTAGACACTTTTAAAAATAACATGCTGATCGAGCGCCTATCTGCTGAAAAAATGGGATGGAATGGAAAAGATCAAACATGGATTATACAATCTTGGCAAAAACGTATCTTTTTTCCAAGACATGAAGAGATTATCACAGGAGACAAGCTAACCATTTCCTTAGCAGTCCATCCAGAAGATTTTTCCATTAACCCCAACTTAAAGGATAGCTTGACCCTTTCTGAATTGGCAAAACATATTCAAAAATTGATCTACAAGGGTAGTGCAACTGTACGTTTTTTCATAGCCGAGCAACATATTCGCTATATGACACCCTTTGCCATTCTCATTCTTATTGTATTGGGTTTTTTAATAGCATTACATAAGCCCAGGGAAGGGGTAGGCGGACGCATTACGTTGGGCATTATACTGGGTTGCTTTTATATAGTCCTGTTTTTATCTGCTAAAATTGTAGCCGAGACACAAAGTGAACACCCACTATTGGACATATGGTTGCCTAATATTATTTTCTCTGTTTTATGTATCATCTTTTATCGACTTGTATCCAAATAAACTACCCTTCTTCAGTCTATTACTGACATACCCACCATTCGATATAGACCATATTCTGCTTTTTTTACCTTAAAAGCCTGTTCTATTAAATCAATTTCTATTTTTTGAGTAGCTTCTTCCGCTTCATGCAGTTCAAGTAGTTTTAACCGATTCAGACGATACTTTTCTCTTACAAAAGTCAATTTTTGTTTGCTTATTTTTAGTTGTGATTCTACTACTTTGTATGCACCTAAAGCATGATGGTATTGCCACTTTTTATCTTCTAGACTAGCTTCTATAGCTAGTTTTTTTTGTGTTAACGCAACTTTTGCATTATGTAATGCGATCTTTTCTTTTTTAACCGTTACAGGCATTAACAATAAGGTAGCTATATCAATACTAATGCCAATACCCGCAATGTATTGACTAGGTGAATCATCCCGAGACCATCTTTTATCTTTTAAATCATATAAGTAGCCATTTGAGCAAAAACTATTGAACAGATTTACACAAGCAAGTGGATAGGCTTTGGCCCTACTTAAATTGGTAGCGGCTATGATTACTTTTTTTTCTTGTATGGCAGTCTCTAAATCAACTATTTTTTCTTTTCTAACAGCCTTTATATCCCATATAGGTTGAATGGAAATATTGGATTGCACCCATGTTGCCGCATTAAGCGGCTTACCAACCATTATATTGAAACTGCTGCGTTTTTCTTTCAACATTTCTTGCCGCTCTAATAAGGTTAATTTTACCTTTTTAAGGGCTAGTTGTGCATCCAAACAATCTATTTGGGAAATAAGTCCCACCCGTAATTTTTCTTCCTCTGTTTTCAATGTAGTTGTTGCTAGCTTGATCAGATTATTCGATAATTCCCACTTTCTTTGTGCCAAGGCTAATGCATAATAGGCATAAATGACTTCCTGTAATTCGGTTTCCACTGATTTCTTTGCAACCAGTTTGTAAACAGCATTATTTTGACCAGCTATTTTAGCCTGAAAAATTTTATCAAACAGTGATGCAAGGCGCCATTCTACTCTAAAAATAGGTCTAGATTGAATTGTATATATGGGATCTTTTGATTCCCACGTGTTTACTTGGTCAATCTTTACAGTTATTTTAGGTACCCATAAAGAAAATTGGTCTATCTTGGTCGAAAGAATGTTTTGCTTTTTTGTATTTTCAGCCATCTGAATATTCAAATTGTTTTTTAAGGCCATATCTATGGCTTCTTCTAAACTTATTGGCTTGTCTTTCGCTTCTACAACATCATAGGCCAAAATTGCGATCGTGCACATCATACTGAATCGTATAATCAATTTTTGAATCACCGCCATTTTTAGTAAAATTTTTATTAAATAATTTTTCCATCTATAATTTCTTGGATACTATTACATTGTCGTGCTACCTGTAGAGAATGTGTGACAATAAGAATGGTATTCCCTTCTCTATTCATTTCCTTTAGCAAGGCCATGATTTCATGCGCTGTACGGCTATCTAAGGCGCCCGTTGGTTCATCTGCTAAAATTAAAGGAGGATCGGTTACCAGTGCACGTGCAATCGCTACCCTTTGTTGTTGACCACCTGACAATGCATTTGGCTTATTTTGGGCATGGGGAGACAAGCCAACTCGATCTAGCATAGCCCATGCACGTTTGTACCGTTCTTTTCTTTCTATACCCTGGTAATAAAGCGGTAGCGCTACATTTTCTAAGGCCGTTTTAAAAGGAATTAAATGAAACCGTTGAAAGATAAAGCCAATTAATTCGCTTCTATATCTACTAGCTTCTTGGTTAGACAGATTTTTTATATGGACGCCATTAAGATGGTAATCTCCATCGTCATAATGATCTAGTATGCCGATAATGTTCAACAAGGTAGACTTCCCTGCACCAGATTGCCCCATTAAAGCAACTAAGTCTCCTTTTTCAAGGTAGAAATTTATGCCATTTAACACATTTCTAGTAACCGTACCATTTTGGTAGCATTTATATAAATCTTGAATCTGAATCATGCTACGTTTCTACAATTAATTGATCTGCTTCTGTAAGGCCTTCTTTTATTTCAACATAGAGCCCATCTGATAGCCCTAATACTACATTTTTGGGAACCATTTTACCGTCATGCAAACATTTTACAAAACAGTCCTTTCCTTTCATTTGAATTACGCTTTCTGGAACAGCCAGGACATTGTCTACTTGTCCAACTACTACCTCTGCGACTGCTAAATAACCTGCCCGTAAGGTAATTTTTGACTTTTTAGGCTGCTGCACCAGTCCTTCTATTGCAAATTTAATTTCTCCATTTTTTAATCGCTCTTCACTTGCTTTTGGTGCAATTTTAGTTAACGTAACTTGTAATTTTGCTTCATTAAAGGCATTTAATGAAGCTGTAAAGGTCATCCCTTTGGTTAAATCGGCCACATCTAATTCACTTACTTGAGCTGAAAACAAAAAATGATCCATATCACCAATAACTGCCACTGTAGTACCACGTGCATTGCCACTCGTGGCCTGTACCATACTACCTTCCTTAGCCGGTAAGGCTAAAATAGTTCCTTTTGTAGTAGCCTTAATGAGGTTGGCATTTGCTCCTTTTGCATGAGTATAGCCTTTTTGGGTGATTTGCAATGTTTTCTCTGCTAAAGCAAATGCTTCTTTGGTTTGTTCCCAGGATGCCAAATCTGCTTCATAAGCTTCTTTGGCTAGCATCTTTTTAGTGAAAAGGTGTTTACTTCTTAAGTATTTCCCTCTGGCTTGATTTAGGTTAATAGAGGCCACACGCAACTTGCTAGCTGCCTCCTCAATCTCTTTTGGATTCGGCTGTATTTTAATACGCGCAATATTCCTACCTTGTTGCACATAACCCCCCACTTCTACCCATAATTTATCTACAATACCTGTAAGATGCGTTTCTAAATTAATTTCTTTATGAGGTATAAGGGTACCGGAAAAAATTTTTTTTCGAATAATCGTTCTGCGCGTAGGCTGTGTGGTTTTAAAAGTTACTTGATGGAACTTGCTCCATTTGACTTTATAGACCCTAGAATAAGCCAAAACGCCCCCAGCTATAAGACCAGTGGTTAAAATAAATTTAGTGATTGTACGCATTTTTATTCATTATTTAAAGCATCTATTGGCTTAATGTATAATGCTCTTTTTGCAGGGATAATGCCGGCTAGACAACCAGACAATATCAAAACAATTAAGGCAGATACAACCATAGAAAAGTGAAATTCAAAATGAGCGATCCCATGTTTTTCGATGATAGGCAATAGATAGGTATTCATCCACTGGAGCATGCTTATACCGATCCCTAGTCCTAAGACACCAGAAATGAAGTTAATGATTATCGATTCTAATAAAATTAAGTCCATAATATCGCTTGATTGAGCACCCATCACTTTCCGAATGGCCAATTCTTGTGTACGCTCCTTTACGACCACACGCATCATATTACCTATTCCTACCACTCCACTGACTAAAAAACAGAGACCAAGGAACCAAATAAATCCTTGCATCACTACAAAGAGTATTTGGAAAGGCCTGGCTTCTTTAGATAGATGTCTTATGTACAGTGCTTGTTTATCTTGCGCTTCAAAATTGAGCCGCCTAGCCAAATAAGCCCGAATTTTTTTTTCTACCTTTATAGGATTTTGTTTGGGCGCTAAAGTTGACATCATGCAATCAATACTTTCCCCATTACGCGGAAACAATGCTTTAAATAGGCTGCTTGGGATAATGACCCGATGGTCATCTTGACCAGCAGTTGCTTCTAATACGCCAATCACAGAGAAGGTAGTGCCATCTATTGTGACAAAGGTTCGAGTTGCTGATTGGCTCCCAAACATTTTCGTTTTCATTTTAAAACCTAGTACGCAGACTGGAAGTTTTTGTATTCCATCACGTTCAGTAAAAAAGCGCCCCTCTACCAGTTCCAAATGTTTCATTTTTTCATAACCCACACGGACCCCTAATATATTACTTTTATGTGCAGCTTGCCCATATATAACCGAACAATCGGTTGCAAATAGAGGCATGATGTGTTCAAAAACATTCAAATGAAGGGCTAGATCGTCTGTTAGTCGTTCGGTTAGATGGATGGTACCAGTTGATCTATGGCCTCCATAAATGGAGATGACTTGGCTACTATAGCTTTGAAATTTTTTCACCATACCATTGTAAAATCCATTACCTGCTCCTTGTAAAAGCACTAAAATAAACATCGCCCACATTACACCAAATCCGGTAAAAGTGGTTCTCATTTTATGAGCTTTTAAGCTATGAAAAACCTCTAAAAAACTTTGATATCCAAACATATATATAAATATACAATCGGTTTAATCATTTACGATTCAATGCCTCTACAGGCTTTATCTTTACCGCTCTGATGGCTGGTACAATGGCAGCTAAGGAGCTGCTTAAACTAATTAATCCCAATCCCATAAATATTGACTCAGGCGAACAGGTTAAAGTAGATAGGTAATAGGGTTGACATAATGGAACGACCCATTGATTTAACAACTGCATAACAGAAAAACTTGCTGTAAATCCAATCATACCCGCTACAAAGGTTACCATAATGGTTTCACATAAAACCATCAACACAATTTCTGTAGAGCGACTACCCAATATCCTTCGAATAGCCAGCTCTTGTGTTCTTTCTTGAACGGTCACAAGCATCATATTGCTAATGCCTACCATACCGGTTAGGAGCAGACATATACCTATAATTGCATTAAAAATAGCTAGATTTTTAAAAAAATTATGAAATTTATTGGCATGTTTGGTAAGACTAAACACACCGAGTCCTTTTGTATTGTGCACGTCAAAATTTAAGTGGCGGCCAAAATAAGAACGAAATTGTGCTTCTACTATCTCTTCACGAGCCGTTGGTACCAGGGTGAGACGAATAGAATCTACATTATGGCTATACCTAGGAAATATTTGTTTAAACAAACCATTAGTCAGCAATACTGCATTAGATTCATTATACATTCCATTAAATGCATCTAGTACACCCACTACTTGTAGGCCCATATCTCCCAAAAAAATGTATTTCCCAATAGCAGAGGTTGCACCAAATAATTTTTCCTTAATGTTTATGCCAATCACGCAAATATTATGTACAGCTACTGCGTCACGTCGAGAAAAAAAACGTCCCTCCTGGATCGGCAAATGGGTTAACAAAGCATAGGAAGGATCACATCCCCAAAGCCATGCGTTAACCTTTTGGGAGGCATATTTTACGGGACTGTTACACCCTAACATAGGACTAATCTGCTGAATCGTAGGGAAAGCTTTGGCGAAGTTTCCAACCATTGTAGTTGGAATAGGGTGATGATTACCAGCGGTGCTACCGCCCCAAATGACCATCGTTTTCGTGCCATACTTTGCAAATGCATTGGAAACACCATGGTGAAATCCATTGCCCACACCCAATATCAATACCAGTATAAAAATAGCCCACCATATGCCAAAGCCCATAGAGAAGGTGCGGGATCTATGGGTGTTGAGGCTTTGTGCGGCCTCTCTTAAAGCATATAAAAGCATAAGATTCTACAATAGAGTAACCAAATAACCGATCAAATCTAATACAAAATGTATAAAAAACATAATTTATATAGATAGCTATAATCTATGGAATTTTAGGTTATTTCCATTGCGGAAAACCATATTATGGCATCAACTTTCCTCTGCTCTAGGATGGGCTTTTTTAAAAATTTCTTTTAATTTGGTCAGAGAATTGTGGGTATAGATTTGGGTAGCAGCCAAACTGGAATGGCCTAATAATTCTTTAATAGACTGTAAATCAGCCCCTTTATCCAACAAGTGTGTAGCAAAAGTATGGCGTAATATATGGGGACTATGTTGGCTAGCGCGTGTAGTAGGTGCCAAATATTTCTTTACTACTCGGTAAATAAACATAGGATAACAGGGTTGTCCCCGGTCGGTTACAATGAGCTGGGGGGTACAATGATAACCTATCCGCTCTTTTTCCACTATATAATCAGCGATCAACGGTGTAAGTGGCCGTGGGAAAGGAATAATTCGTTCTTTATCGCGCTTTCCTATTACCTTAACGGTTGCATCTCTAACGTTGATAGCCTTTTGGCAAAGGGCGATTAGTTCAGACAACCGCATACCTGTTCCATATAGCAGCTCTAAAATCAATCGATCCCGCAAACCGATAAAATGAATCGGAAAGGGCTCTTGGTCTAAAAAAGAAATCAGCTCCTTTTCTTGAAAAAAGATCGGTAACCTTTGTTTCCCTTTTAGGCTTTTAAGTGAGGCTGTCGGACAATCTATTATCAGGGATCTTTTTTGCAAAAAACTATAAAAACTACGTATTGCTGCCATTTTTCTATTGATAGAACGATGGGTAAGTCCTTCCTTGGCCAAAGACATGATCCAGTTACGCAAGTCATTCCCCGTTACTTCTGTAACTATTTTTTCAGGGATGTATCTAGAAAGGTGGCCTATAAATTGAATTAAGTCTGTTTGATAGGCCGTAACGGTATATGGACTTGCTCTTTTTTCTACTGTTAAATAGGTTACAAAAAGGGTAAGAAATGATTGATGATCCATAAATGCAAATCTAAAGCTTTAACAGGATAAACGGCTACTCATAAACCATCCTAAAATAATCAAAAAATACCCTATATACGACTCCATCTACCCGAATGGATAGGCTCGTATTTATTGAATATATAGTTACAACTACTGAAAATCAAACTAGATACCAGACTTATCCGTTGTTGCCATATAACATGCGATACTTATAGATGGATCTTAATTTTTTCGCTTTTCTGCTTACAGTAGGTTTCGTATAGGCCATGCGTTGCCTCGCCTCTTTGAGTACGCCTACGCGTTCTACTTTTTTCTTAAATCTTTTAAGCGCCCTATCTATTGCTTCGTTTTCTTTTATTTCTACAACAATCATATTTTATTTAGTTTGTCATTAAAATGGGTACAGTATGGAAATTCAACTACAAATCTACTCTAAAAATAGAGCAAGCACAAGGTTATTTTGATAAAATAGACTATTATTAAAGTTTACCCCCTATTCTCATGAATTGTATGGGTTGATATATGAAGAAGCATGTCCATTGCATGCAGTTTTAGAGAACTACCATATCTTTTTGCCATGTCGCATCTTTAAAAAAACTATGTCTATCAACTTTTTTTAATTTATGCGGGAATGTTTGGTTAATCCGTTGGAGTTAACCTTCAGATATAATGATATCAAACTAATTTTTTCTGTATTATATCCTTTTGCACCTCCAACAAAAGGTTATTATCACTTAACTACTTGTTTATGTTTCTGTATCATTTTTTGTCGATCGCTTTTAAACAAAAGAAACAAAAATGTTTGCTTAGAATTATTCATTATATATGCTTTACATTGCTTGGCTTTTTAAGCCATGCTAAGGAAGTTCAAAAAATAACAACACCTCATTTCAATATAGGATTTTGTAAAAGTGTAACCAGCTCGGCGGAGCATATAGCGAACACCTTAGAAACCATATATAAACCTGTTTGTAAAACATTGGGCGTATATCCCAGGCCTATTCGTTTATGGATCGATAACCAATCTACGGAGTGCAACGGATTCTTTACCAATATGCCAGTCCATATAAGGATGTATACTTTATATGCCCATGATCCTTATTTTATTGGCAATGAGGATTGGTTAAGTGTGTTGTGTATACATGAGTTTAGACATGCGGTACAACATAGTATTGAATACTATAGTACACCTTCTTGGCTCAAGCCCTTATATTTTTTCGGCAATTTGGTTAATTACTCCAGCGTCCCTCCTTTTTTCAGAGAAGGTGATGCAGTTGGTATAGAAACCGCACTTACAAAAAGTGGTCGAGGTCGCTTACCTGGATGGGAAAAGTTATATAAAGTTAACCTGCTAGAACGTGGCGCAGCTAGTTTTGGAAGGCAAATATTTGGCTCATTGAAACATGAGATAACATCTGAGTATCACATAGGTTATTACTTTACTACACATATCCGAAGAAATTATGGTCCAAATGCCATCAAATCTATTTTTGAAAAAACCCTTCAAGGGATACCTTTTTTTGGATTTTACCATGCCATAAAAAAGGTTACTAAAAAGTCAATACTCCAAGTGTACAGTGATATGAATCAAGAATTATTGGTTGGTTGGCAAAAACAGTTAGAAGGTCTAAAAATTACGCCTGCTACCCAACTTACTTTTAAGAAAAAAGGAGATAGCTTCGATTATATGCAGCCATTTATTGACGCATCAGGTAACTTGATGGCCTGTAAAAGAGGTATAGGATTGCGTGATCAATTGGTACAGGTTACGGTTACCCCCTCTGAGCCGACCCTACCAAAGAATATAGTTACACCTTTTCGCAAAGATAAAACTATCTTTTACTTTATAAATATCAGTGATACATTTGTTCCATCTACTTTTGCGATCGGTCAAGGGTGCGCAGTTTGGCTAGAACCCTGTTCCCATCCTTGGAAAGGAAAACAGCAAACCATTCGGTTGCAACATTATGATTTTAAACAAAGAAAAAGACGAACCCTTGTGGCAAGCAGTAGGTATAATGCACTAGCTATGCGTCCTGATACCCGCCAACTGGTTGCGGTAGCATCTGATGAAGCCAGTAACCATTTTTTAGTGATCTTAGAAACAAAGTCTGGTAAAATCGTTAAAAAAATAGATAATCCGGATAATGGTTATTATTTAACGCCTAGTTGGTCTGGTGTGTCAGACATAGTAGTGGTAACAACCAAAGACCAAAAAAATAGTATTGTACGCATCAATGCGGATACAGGTAAAACAGAAATACTCTTGCCTTACACCTACGAGCATAGAAGTTATCCTAAACTATATAAAAACTATTTACTCTATAACAGTTCCTACAATGGCATTGATAATATTTATGCGATCCATTTACCTACCCAAGCTTGTTTTCAAGTTACTTCAAGAAAATATGGAGCCTATTTGGGAATGGTAGACCCTGTAACCAATCAACTTATTTTCAGTGACTATACTAAAAATGGTATGGAAATAGCCGTCATGCCTTTTGATCCTCTTTTGTGGACACCTCTAAAAGAGGTAGAGGATAGGTCTCTAGCTTACTACGAACCATTAGTTCTACAAGAAGAGAATGGTGATATTTTGGAAAAAGTGCCCAACCATCAATATCCGCTTACTAAATACCGTTTTGGAATAGATAATATTGGCTATAAGGGCATAAATTTAGCACCCAATTGGGATAATAAGTCGCTAGACATCGTGCCTTTTACATTAGTAAACTTACAGGATAATCTGAAAGTTACCCCTTATTTTAGCCTAGTTATTAAACCTAAAAATCAATTTCCAACGACTAAAATAAGGTTGCAAGTAAAGTATAGAAGCTTTTATCCAATCTTTAACGTAAACATTACAGGTATGGTAGGTACTCGGGATAATACAAACAAAAATTCATTGTATGTTTATGATCTAAAGCGAAAAACAGATCTATATTGGGCAACCACATTAAGGTTAGGCATCAGACTTCCTTATTACTTTACTTTAGGAAAGTGCTTCGGAAAAGCATCTTTAGGAGCTGTATTGAATTTAAATCAGCCTTTTGATAAAAAAGGATTTTATGACACAGACTACTTTTTTAAAATAAAAAATCACTCCATGCAAAGTAAAAGAGATAGATATCCACCCTGGATGCAACTATTTAATGTACAGTTTTCTAAATGTGGGGCTTTTTATAAAAATAATATTTTCTATGAAGATAAATGTGATTTTTATTTTGCATGCTATTTCCCAGGGATTCAGCACCACCACTATTTTATTTTTACTTTAAATCCAATTATTGAACTTGAAAGATTCAAAAATCTAAATAATAAGTGGCGTCACATGTTTAAAAACGTTAAGCTTAAATATGGTTTGCCCTTAGCCTATCCAGAGTGTGGCATACCACTCATTTGGTTTTTAAAGGATATATGGATAAATGGTTATTATTCATTAGCTACCAACCAAAATCCCGATACCTTTGGCCTAGAATTGAATGTTTTAAGTAGATTACTATCTAATAGAAATATTTATCCTATTCATATGTCTATAGATTTTCCTTGGTTTAAAAAGATAAATGATCAGTGGATTTTTAAGCTTGAAATGCCTCATTGGAGTATAAGCTTTAATCCTAAAGGTTGTTAATGGCTCCATCTACACAGTTAATTTTTTAGTAGCATCGTCACCAAAGCACAGGCCATTAGGTCATATACCAACTCCTTATCTGTTCAAATTTTGAATCGCTTAATCAGCGCTTCTATATTTACACTTGAATAGTTAAGTAGTGGTTACGCTGTGTTAATTTGTAATTACTTTCCAATCCAATATATAAAGTTAATCATTTGATTATTAGGTATTTCGTAAAATAAGTAAAAAATCCCCCTTTATTTTTGAAAAGTTTATTGGAAATTATAAAAAAGTACGTATCTTTGTTTCACAGCTGGTCAAAGTAGCGCAGCAACTGATAAAAAAGTAGTAGTTTAATTTTGGCTTAGCTTTAGTTCTTTGAAATAAATGTAGGTAAGAAGCTCATTTTAAACATGAGTAAGAGGAAATTGTGTAACTCAGAAAATCATTCTTAGTAATTATACTAATTATCTAAGAATACCGTTAATAAATAATAGAAAGAAGAGTTTGATCCTGGCTCAGGATGAACGCTAGCGGCAGGCCTCATACATGCAAGTCGAGGGGCAGCGAAACACTTCGGTGTTGTCGGCGACCGGCGAACGGGTGCGTAATGCGCATGCAATCTACTTTACACTGGGGAATAGCCTCCGGAAACGGGAATTAATACCCCATATAATCTTATTAACCCATGTTAAAAAGATAAAAGCTCCGGCGGTGTAAAATGAGCGTGCGTCCTATTAGCTAGTTGGTGAGGCAATGGCTCACCAAGGCTACGATGGGTAGGGGTTCTTAGTGGAAGATCCCCCACACTGGCACTGAGATACGGGCCAGACTCCTACGGGAGGCAGCAGTAGGGAATATTGGTCAATGGGCGCAAGCCTGAACCAGCCATGCCGCGTGCAGGATGAAAGCTCTCTGAGTTGTAAACTGCTTTTGTACAGGAGCAAAACAATCCCTGCGGGGATTCTTGAGAGTACTGTAAGAATAAGCACCGGCTAATTCCGTGCCAGCAGCCGCGGTAATACGGAAGGTGCAAGCGTTATCCGGTTTTATTGGGTTTAAAGGGTGCGTAGGCGGCTTATTAAGTCAGTTGTGAAATCCTAGTGCTTAACGCTAGAACTGCAATTGATACTATTAGGCTTGAGTTAAGAATAGGTAAGTAGAATTTATGGTGTAGTAGTGAAATGCTTAGATATCATAAGGAATACCAATAGCGTAGGCAGCTTACTGGTCTTTAACTGACGCTGAGGCACGAAAGCGTGGGGAGCAAACAGGATTAGATACCCTGGTAGTCCACGCCGTAAACGATGATCACTCGATATACATAAACTTTATGTGTGTCTAAGCGAAAGCGTTAAGTGATCCACCTGGGGAGTATACTCGCAAGGGTGAAACTCAAAGGAATTGACGGGGGTCCGCACAAGCGGTGGAGTATGTGGTTTAATTCGATAATACGCGAGGAACCTTACCTGGGCTAGAATGTATTTTGCTACTTTGAGAAATTAAAGGTTCCTTTGGGACAAAATACAAGGTGCTGCATGGCTGTCGTCAGCTCGTGCCGTGAGGTGTTGGGTTAAGTCCTATAACGAGCGAAACCCTTTTACTTAATTGCCAGCACGTAATGGTGGGAACTTTAAGTAGACTGCCCGTGTAAGCGGGAGGAAGGAGAGGATGAGGTCAAGTCATCATGGCCTTTATGCCCAGGGCTACACACGTACTACAATGGCATGTACAAAAGGAAGCTACTTGGTAACAAGATGCAAATCTCAAAAGCATGTCTCAGTTCGGATTGAGGTCTGCAATTCGACCTCATGAAGTTGGAATCGCTAGTAATCGCGTATCAGCAATGACGCGGTGAATACGTTCTCGGACCTTGTACACACCGCCCATCAAGCCATGGGAGTTGGTAGAGCTTGAAGACAGTGGCCGTAACAGGAGCTGTTTAGTGTTAGACCAGCGACTGGGGCTAAGTTGTAACAAGGTAGCCGTACCGGAAGGTGTGGCTGGAATATCTCTTTTATAGAGTAAAATGCAATTCCTCTCTTCTTACCGCATTTATTTTAAATAGTAGCTTTCCCTCTTTTTTGCCAACTTATTAGCTCTTCTCTAAATTTTATTTATTCAAGCTTTTGTTAAAATAAACTACTGAAAACCAACTAACTTGTTAAGTTACATCTTATTTGCTATAGTTATCGCTTCTGTCACCCTTGTTTTAAATAGATATGCGTTCCCCTCTGTCGTGCTTACTAATCCTATATCTATGTGAAAATGACCAATGAAATTATGCTGTCCAAACTAAATCATAAAGTTAAAAAACATAATAAACAGATATAATCGCTTATTTTCCCCAAATAATTGCTATATTCGTACATTACTTGTTGCTTCCATATTTTATCTATTGTACAAGAATAAATTGGTTTAATGATTATAGTAGACCACTAAAAATTTTAGAAAAAACGTAAAACTATTCATTAAAAAGCGTTACCAGCTATGCAACTATTTTTAATAGCTTATAATTTACGTCTATCAAAGTTTAAAGAAATGCCACAAGATGAACAGCAAGGTTCTTATGCTCACTACGGCTGAGCCTGGTAATACCTTTCCAGAAAATTTTAGTTTTTGGTGTGCAGGTGCATTAGAAGCAAAAGGTTGTGGTACAACATTAGAAGTAATAAGCTTGGAAAAAATCATACAGGCTTCATCCAATGAACCTTTAGAGATTGAACAAGAAAAGTTAACGGTATTACAAAATACCTTATCTCTTATAGATAAGATAGTGCTTGTGCTGCCTGAGTATAATAATATGCTGCCAGTTGGTTTGGATAATTTTATAACATTGGTTTCTGAGAACAAGCATAAATTATGCAAATTGGTCTCTATTGTTATAGATGTCTCTACCCATCAGGATAGTGATCAGAAAAATAGTTTTTTGTTCCGTTATCCAATCTGTAAATTGGATATGCTTTTGGGAGCAACTTTTAGTGCCAGTCGTACACAGATTAGAAATAGCCTAACTGGCAATATGTGCCCACTGTTTGCAGAATCTTATGGTGCGCTTTGCCAGCTGATACAACAAATTTTGTCATAAAGACTATCACTTTTTAAAGTATATCAAAGCTTTCTTATATTTTTATAACGTTTGATTAGATCAAGGTAGCATCCTTTAGTAGCATCCTTTAGTTGATCTTATAGTCTAGATCAGCACATTTTTCTATAAATTTATTATATTACTATTAATTAATGAGCGGTTTTATCCGTAGTTAGTTTGTAAATAACATGTATGCAGCTCTACTTAAAATTTTTTTAGCATCTCTATGGACACGATCGATCATAAATTTGGATTGCCCCAACCAGATTTTCAAGCATTCCCTAAGAAAAAAGTTATATGGCCAATATTGGTTATTGTAGGTGTAATAGTGATGCTTATTATAGCTAAAGTGGGTTATAATGGCTACATAAAGATCCTAGGTCAGAAAAATACTATACCTGCTCTTAACACAACAGGTAATAGTTCCGATTCTCTTCCCCAATTGGCCCATTCAAGCCAAATGGATACAAATGTTCATCAAGGGGTTAACCAATCTGTTCCAGATCAGCCAGCTTTTGAACATAAAAAAAGTACAAAAATAAAAGAGAGTATTAGTGCTACACAAGAGCAGCTAGGCATCAAACAAAATAAGCCACTAGTAAAGCCAGGTACCTATCAGGTATTAAGTCAACCACAAGGCATATACCACCTAGTGGTAGTCAGTTATTTAGATAAGCGATCTGCTATGAAAGTGGTTCAACAGCTTATGAAAAAAAAACAAGGAGTCTGTCTTATTCTACCTAGAATAAATAAAAACAAAACAGAAATGTACTATCGTGTAACCATAGGGCATAGTAAAACTGAATCCGAAGCAGAGGAAAAGCTTAAGCAATTTAAGTCAAGATATCCCCAAATTTTTATTTTAAAATACTAGTGCCTTATCGTTGGGTTTGGTTTTAGATCCATCCATTATTTATAATTTTATGACTACACATACCCTATTAGGATTGCTATTAAAAGGTGGTTGGTTAATGTTACCGCTTATATGGCTATCTGTAACAGCTGTCTATATAATAGTAGAACGTTTATTCATCTATCGAAAGTACTTAAACTTTTCCAGCGGTTTTTTGGCATTGATGGAAGAAGCATTAAATGATGGAGACCTTTCAAAGGTTAAGCATATCTGTACCGATCAAGATAACATTATACAAAAAGTAATCAGTAAAGGAATAGCTGAGCGACAAACTTCTAATGTTGCATTGATTTTAGAAAGTGTATCTAGTAAGATAATAGCTTATTTAGAAGAAAAACTTTCTTTACTAGCAACCATTTCTGGGGTTGCACCTATGATTGGTTTCTTGGGTACGGTGACAGGTATGGTTCAAACGTTTATGGCAATTTCCCAAGAAAATCATCATATAGCTTCTCATGTTTTTTCAAGTGGCATTTATGAAGCCATGGTGACAACTGTAGCGGGATTAATCGTTGGCATTATAGCCTATTTAGGTTATAATTACTGTATTGCTCAAGTTAATAAAGCTGTAGCAACATTAACTTACGTAGTCAATCTTTTCTTAGCTAAGGTACAGTCTCTATAGTAGAATGGCATAAAATAGATTAAAAAAATGAAAATCAGTACAAAAAATAAGATAGACGCCTCTTTTAGCATGGCGTCTATGACTGATATTGTATTTTTATTATTGATTTTTTTACTGATTACAGCTAGTTATGGCCCTCAAGTGCTTCCAGTTGATTTGCCACAAAGCACAAATGAGAAAAGAGAAGCGCTCCATGTAAATGTAACCGTTACTGCCCAATTGACCTATTATGTGGACGGCAAACGGGTTGCTTTCAATCGGTTGCACAATGTGTTAGAAGATCTACTAGTAAAAAGATCTAGTAAGGTAGTTGTATTATATATGGATAAGCGACTTTCTATAGCTGATATGGTTAAAATAGCTGATGTAGTGAATAAACTAGGTGCTACAGTTTCCATAGCAACAGAATTTGAAAGAAATAATGAAAAATAGCTGGTTATCTTCTCCACATGGTCAAGGAATGGCTCTATCAGCTGCATTGCATCTATTCCTTTTAGGTTTGGCTTATTCCATACGTCATACCTCAGTCCCAAGGTATCCTAATCGACAGGTTTATAAAGTTGCTTTACAATCCAGGTATACAGTAGCCAAAGATCATTCTGTTGAACATTATAAACCTCAAGTATCCATGAAAGCCATTGATGTACCTGTTCGTAAAACCAATAATATATCTAAAAATCAGATAAAAAATAAAAATATTTGCCCAAAACAAGTGTCTCAAAAGCAGCCAAATGGAGTAGTACAAAAAACCATACCCCATCATAAAACTGCTCAAATAGATACACGGGGATTATACCATACAGGAAACCCTATCCAAGCAGGTGCTATGCTTGAATTAAAAGGTTGGGAGTGGGATGTAGTCCCTAATCCAAGAGATAAGACAGAAGAATGTGGTAAAATAGTTTTTGAAATTAAAGTAGATCAAGATGGTGAAATCATCTCTATTCAAACAATTGAAAAAACCGTTACACCTATCGTAGAAAAAATTTACGCAGATGCGCTACTTGGCCTTACGTTTAGCAAAACAGCTCAGACCCCATCTGGTATTTCTACAGGTAAGGTTACGTTTGTACTAGTAGCAAAATAGTAGTATATGCGCATGGTAAATGAAACTATTTGAAAAGTATTGGATAAGCTTAACGTTATGCTATATGCTATAGTTTTTTACTGGCTGTAAGATTAAATCTTGACTTCTAAACTTTTCTGTGTCCTAATCTTGTTGCCTTTGTTCATCCTGTAAAGTTTGTTTTTCATGCTCCTGGTTCATCGAATCTTCTATCTGTTCAGTCTGTTCCTCTTGATCAGTTGGGTCTGTTTTTATAACATCATCTAGGATTATTATAGAATCATCTGGTAGATTGGATGGTTGTAGTTTATGATATGTACTGTTTCCCCGTTGATATATACCATTTTTTTCTTCGCTACTTTCATCTACCATTTTATGATTTGAACATAGGTAGATAGCATTATCTTCTTCTATTGCATCAGCTAGGAAATTGTTAGCAGGCACCTCTTGTTCAGAGATACCATTTGCCTTTTTCCTGATAAAATCTCTTGTATTATCGACTGACCAATATTTTTTTTCAACTGATTTAAAGCACGCGGTTCCATTTAAAACCATTATCCCATACCATGCTAAAATTACAACAATTTTTTTTGAGTAAGTGATAGGTTTCATATAAGTTATTGATATGTACTATAGTTATTTTAGCCGTTTTTGCCTATTCCCCTAAACCAAGTTGGCTTGACTTAGACCATCTAGTGGTCGTTTCAACAAGGAACCAACTAAGAACGAGCCTTTAGTAGGTTATATAGTTAATGTAAACAAATTAATTGTATTAACGTGAGCTTGGTGATTGGATTTTAAAAAATGTTGGTTCAAAAAAGCTCCTTTGTGCTTTAAATTTGGGGATTAAAATAAGCAACCACATTACCAAATTCCAGGAAGAAAACAGGTGGAGAAGGGTAGGCTCTATAACTTTCTTCCCTAGGCAGTGAGCTGAAAGATGAAGGGGATTGCGGACGGCTGTGTAAGTAATACAGCGTAGTTGCTAAGGCCCCCTGTTCATACTATTTTCCCAACAACAGGAAAGGTGTAATCGTACAAACATCTATAACATTACAAGACCTGAGAAAGAAAATATATATCAAAAATAAAGCTAACAAAACATCTATAAATCATAGGTTTCTATAGTTTAAGGTGGGGGATAGTGGCTAAATAGGCCTCGTTAGGGAGCATAAAAGGTTGAATCATCACAGAAGGTATTTTTTTTACTAAAGTAAGATAGACAAAATAGGCTTCTAACCTATCCCAAAAAAATCCTAACTGAACCGTATAATGGGGTTGCCTGTAGTGAAGCTTAGGAGTATAAGCAAAGGTAGTCACTAATTCTTGTGCCTTTAACGCTGCTGTTCTACTACTACCCGTATAGAGCTGTATGGTATAACCTTGTAACCAATTAAGTTCCGCATAAGCTAGCTTTCGCTCTGTTAAACGCTCCAGTAAACAACTCGTTTGGTCCAATGGACATATCAATGGAAGGGAAGGCCTCTTTTTTATTGCTTTGGGGCTTTTAAGGTATTCTATTCTGTATGGAGCAAGATTTTCGTCATAGGTTCCCTTTTTTAATTGTTTCCAGTTAGATGAAGAGGCAGCTTTTGATTCCATGCACCCTATCAGGCCATTTAAAAAAATCCATACAAAGCACTTTATAGTCATATTAGTTGAAACTTGGTTACATCATCGAAAAGTAAAAATAAAGTAGCAACAGACCAAATGCGGCAGCTGCAGCCCTTTAGATTACACTAGCAAATTCAATCCTTTTTTATAAATTTAGGAAAAGATGTAGATCCTGCATGGCAATATATTCAAAATGGTTACACACCATGTAAAATAGTTTCAAGTATTCAACGTCCATTTATAACTTTATTTCCAGTCTTTAATGTTATTATATACGGTTCCGTTGCTTAGAACTATTGGTGTTTTTTTTCAAATTTTTGCATAAACCTGCAGGTATTTAATTTTTTTGTAAGATCTTTTTGAAGATCTACTAAAACCAATAGGCAAAAGATGCTTGCATCATATTTTTAAATTTTGATTAAAAAGCAATGTCCCATACTGGAAAAGTTATTCAAATTATAGGTCCTGTAATAGACGTCCGTTTTAGTGAAGAAGCTCAGTTGCCTAGCATATTAAATGCATTGTATGTTAAAACCCTTTCTGGAAAATTGGTTGTCCTAGAATGTCAACAACACTTGGGTGAGCATTGTGTACGTACCATTGCTATGGAAAGAACAGAAGGATTAACGCGCGGGCTAGAGGTAATAGATACAGGAGCGCCTATTCAAGTACCCGTAGGCGATGGAGTACGTGGGCGCCTTTTTAATGTTATAGGAAGGGCTATAGATGGTATGGCACAACCAGTAACCGATCAGAAATTCCCGATTCATAGACCAGTGCCACCTTTTGACCAACTTTCTTCCACAACAGAAATGCTCTATACCGGTATCAAGGTAATTGATTTGCTTGCGCCTTATGTGAAGGGGGGTAAGATTGGGTTGTTTGGTGGTGCAGGTGTAGGTAAAACAGTTTTGATTATGGAGCTGATTGACAACATTGCTAAATCTTATAATGGGCTTTCCGTATTTGCTGGTGTAGGCGAACGAACCCGTGAAGGCAATGATCTTTTACGGGAAATGATTGAAGCAGGCGTGATCAATTATGGGGAAGCATTTACGAAGGCTATGGTACAAGGCGATTGGGATCTAAGTAAGGTAGATCATGAAGCATTAAAAACATCTCAGGCTGCACTGGTATTTGGGCAAATGAATGAGTCACCCGGTGCAAGGGCCCGTGTAGCACTGACTGGACTTTCTATCGCAGAGTATTTTCGTGATCATGGTGAGGGTAAAGAAGGGAAAGATATTCTCTTTTTTATTGACAATATTTTTCGTTTCACACAAGCCGGTGCAGAAATTTCTGCATTACTAGGGAGGATACCTTCTGCTGTAGGGTATCAACCTACCTTGGCCACAGAAATGGGTACCATGCAAGAGCGCATTACTTCTGTTAAGCATGGCTCTATTACATCTGTTCAAGCAGTTTATGTTCCAGCCGACGACTTAACAGATCCTGCTCCTGCTACTACTTTCACCCATCTGGATACCACTACGGTCCTTTCCAGAAGGATAGCGGCACTCGGTATTTATCCGGCTGTAGATCCTTTAGCCTCTTCTTCTAGGGCATTAAATCCTGAAGTATTAGGTGATTTGCATTACGATACCGCTCAAAAAGTAAAAAGAACCCTCCAACGTTATAAAGAACTACAAGATATTATAGCCATTTTGGGTATGGACGAGCTTTCAGAGGAAGATATATGCACGGTTTACCGTGCTAGAAAAGTAGAGCGGTTTTTATCTCAGCCCTTTCATGTAGCAGAGCGGTTTACAGGGATCCCAGGAGAACGTGTACCTATAAAAGATACCATTAAAGGATTTAATATGATTATTGATGGAACGGTAGACCATTTACCTGAAATGGCTTTTAACTTAGTCGGGAATATTGAACAAGCCATTGCCAAAGGAGAAAAGCTGCTAAGCAGCCCACATAAAGGAACACAATAGCCCCATTTAGTTGAAAGCAGATCTGGACCTCTTATCAACCATAAAGCTATCTCGCATAGCTAATGATGAAAAATATTTAAAAATCTATTTTTTTTAGTTAAATTTACCAAGCAAAACTATTTTACTTAAGTAAATAGAACTAGTGCCATCTGGTTGGTATCTATGGGTGGCAGTAGTGTATAGAAGTATGGAATATTTAATATTTCTTTTGTATTGATATGATTAAACCTTAAAATTATACTGTAATGAATTATAGATTTTTATTTGCATGGGTACTAATGGCCTGCATGTATACAGGTGTAAAGGCAAATCCATCTCAAGAGGATGGCCAATCGCAAGTGGCACCACCTAGTTTAAAGATTGGGTATGTAGATGTGGGTTATATATTTGGCCAACTACCAGAGGCTATAAAAAATGGTGAAGAACTACAAACTTTCCAGGAGCAATTGAAAAATCAGATTCAATTGAAAGCGAACGAGCTAGAAAGGAAGTTTTCCGATTATCAAAAGCAGGTGGATACGTTTACGGAAGCTCAGCAAAAACAGAAACAAGCGGAGCTCAATGCATTGCATCAAAGTTTTCGTACCCTTGAGCAGCAAATGCCTGTTGACATAGAAAAAAAATATCAGGCAGTTATAGAACCTATCCATCAAAAAATAAAACAGGTCATTCACAAAATTGCAAAAGAACAGGGTTATGCTTTTGTCTTGGCTAAAGATACACCCGGAGGTCCTATAGTATTTTTTGCGCAGCCTGCATTTGATCTTTCTGAGCTTGTATTGGAACAACTTAAAGCAATGGCGCCTAAAGAGATGGAGCCACCTGTAGTAGGTCCGAAGGTACAAACGCCTGCTCAGTCATCTACCCGTTCGGCTAAAACAGTTAAGAAAAAATAAGCCGGTGCCCCCTTCTTTCCTATTTTATCTAGTCAGTAAAGAGGGGGGGTATAGTGGTTTTTATTAGTTTGTAACCTAGTTTAGTATCATTTTTTTATGGATTCATTTTGAGGTTATCTTATCTAAGTAGATTTTTTGCTTATGGCTTACTGTTGATCCTCGTTTATTGGATACTGCGCAGTTGTAGTGGTGAAAAAAGCATAAAAAATTCCCCAGAGGATTCTTTTATTGCTTGTGTTGGTAAACATTATTTATATCCATCGGATCTTGCATCCATCGATCTTTTGCATACTGATGTTGCAGATAGAGATTTTTTTATTAAAAAATATGTAGAAGAGTGGGTCTGTAAGCAGCTCCTTATTGCGCAAGCAGATGGCCCATCTATGCAGTCTTCTATGGAAGCGAAGTTAAATGACTATAAAAATGACTTATTGGCGTACCATTTTTTAGAAACGCTCATTCAACCTGAATGGAATCCATATGTATCATCAGAAGAAGTAGCAAATTACTATCAAAAATACAAACAGTGTGACTTTATACTGCCTCATGATATCGTAAAGGGTCTTTTTTTGGTGCTTCCCTCAAAAGCTGCTTCTATTAATTCTGTAAGGTCACTCATATTATCAAATAAAGCAGCAGATCGCGCAAAGTTGCAAGCCTATTGTAAATCTTATGCCCATACCGCTATCTTAGAAACAAATAAATGGCTACCTTGGGAAGCAGTTTTGGCTAAAACTGGCTATCGTCCAGTCGGAGATGCAACTAGATTGTTAAAAACCAACAAATTTATTCATATAGTGGGCCGAAAGCATACCTATTTTTTAAAAATAGATCAGTATAAACTAGCACAAGAAATTGCCCCGTTAGAAGCAGTGGAAGATCGAATTAAGGCAATTATATTACATAAAAGGAAATTAGATCTCATAAATAAAATTAAATGTAAACTCCTAGAAGATGCTAAAAAAAATAATACCTGTGTTATTCAGATTAATTAAAACTGTAGTATGTTGCCTTGCTATAAGTATTTGTGCTGGATTACCTATCACTAGGGCGACCGATACATTGTTGTTGGATAAAGTGATTGCTAGTGTAAATCAAGAGGTAATTTTATATTCTGATTTAGAAGAAGTATACAACCAGCAATTCTACTCAGAAGTAAAAATAGTAGATGAATCTAAAAAAATAGCGCTATTACGGGAATTGGTTGTATATAAAATGCTTTTAGCAAAAGCTAAGTTAGACGATCTTAAGATTTCCAAAGCATACCTTGAAGGACAATGTGAGGCTAAAATAGCCAGTTGGATAGAGCACTTTGGCTCTGAAGAAAAGATTCTGGAGGTTACGGGTAAATCTATCTACCATTTTAAGAAAAAGTTAAAAAAGCAATTAAAGGAACAATATTTGGCTATGTTAGCCTATCGCCATCTTACCCAACATGTAGTAGTTACACCAGCAGAGGTAAAAAATTATTTCAATGCATTGCCCCCAGGTCATCTTCCTTACTATCCTACCTCTGGTGAGGTATATCAACTCGTTGTCTATCCTAAAGCAGTTAAGCCAACAGAGCAAGAAGTTAAATTAGCTGAAATTGAATTGAATAAAATTAGAACACAAATAGTTTTAGGCAAATTAAAGTTTCAAGCAGCTGTACAGCAATATGCAGAAGACAAAAAAATAGTCGTTCAGGCAGAGTTGATTACGCATAACCAAGAAGGTGAGCTATTACCAGGTATACGCATTCCTTTTAAATCTTTGCATCCAGAAGTCTATCTTGCAATTGAGAGCCTTAATGTAGGGGGAGTTAGTCAACCTCAGAAGTATATTGATACATTAGGTAGATCAGCTTGGCGGTTATACTATCTCAAGCAAAAAGTGGAAGCCCATCTCATGAATCTTACTCAGGATTATGAACAGATTCATCATCACTTACTTGAACAGAAAAAAAAAGTAGTCCTTGACAAATGGATGCAAAAAGCTAAATCAGAATTTGTCATAAACTTTGCTCCAGAATATCGTGCAGTAGAGCAGTTGCTTTAATAGCTTTAAATCAAGTAGATAAATATATAATTCAAGTTATTATATTGCGATCTCAAAAAACAAAATACGATAAACTGATTATTTTTAGGCTATTTGAGACAGTATGGAAAAATCAAGATTTTGATACGATCATATAGGTTTGTCAGAACGCAAAAAGTTGTTATATTCAATTTTATTCTTAAATAGCTCTACTGTATCCTTATGGTGACCTCAAAATTTTTAAACCCAAAGAACGATGTAGCCTTTCGTAAAATATTTGGTAGTGAAAAACATAAAGATATTCTTATTCACTTTATCAATGATGTATTAGATCTAGAAGGATCAGATAAGGTAGAAGACGTTACCTTCTTATCTACTATTCAAGACCCAGATATTGCTTGTAAAAAAGAGAGTATAGTAGACGTATTATGCACAGACCAATATGGGAAGCAAATAATAGTAGAAATGCAAGTATCTCCTCGAGAAGGATTTGAAAAAAGAGCGCAGTACTATGCTTCTAAAGCTTATTCCAGGCAACTAAACTCAGGTCAAGAAGTAGGCAGTAGATACCAAGATCTTAAAGGAGTGATCTTTATAGCTATTACAGATTATATTGTTTTTCGTACAAAAAAAGATTATTTATCTAATCATGTTATTTTAGATTGTAAAACATATGAAAGAGATTTAAAAGACTTTTCCTTCACCTTTATAGAATTACCCAAATTTAATATTCAATCTATTGAAGGACTTTCTACGATGATAGAAAAGTGGTGCTACTTTTTTAAATATGCTTCCTCTACTAGTGAAGAAGAGGTACGAAAAATAATAGATTCAGATTTAGTGATCCAGCGTGCGTATGAAGCGTTAAATCGTTTTAACTGGTCAGAAGAAGAATTAAGGACCTATGAGCAAGAGATCAAGCGGATTATGGATAATCAGGCTGTAGAAGACTATATGAAAAAAAAAGCTAGACAAGAAGGGAGAGAAGAAGGTAAGCTAGAGATAGCTAAATCTATGCTTGCAAAAGGTTACCCTATAGAAGATATCATATCTATTACTGGCTTATCTAAGTGTGATATTCAAAATATTGTATAGATAAGAGATATTTAAAGTAATCAGATCTCAAAAACAGGTATATACTTTTGATAATTTCACTAAGCTAATGTGTGTGATTCCTACACGTTATTATACCTTTATTGTCTGATCAAGTTTAAACCTGATAGTATGTGATGATTAAACCGATATATACCAAAAATAATAAAATAGCATAGAGTGGTTTCGGCAGGAATCGAACCTGCATCAAAAGTTTAGGAAACTTCTATTCTATCCGTTGAACTACGAAACCATTTTACTGCTAATTTAGTCCATTGTTGCCTTTTTTTCAACTCTATAAGACATATCTGGATTAAAAGTATAAAGCGTTCCATGCACTAGCAGATTAGGTCTTTTGTTAAAAGTTAATACATACGGTAAACAAAAAATAAAATATTTACAATTTTTTGTCTATGGTTTTTATTTTACATATTGCCTACTGTATATTTTCTCTGAGGGCCGGATAACCGCAAGTGGTTAAGTAGTATTTATTCTATTAGCTTTCTTTCCTTTTTTGTAAATTAGTCTGATCCTATTATTTATCAATTCTCGCAAACAGTACAATGGCACATAGGGCTCTTCTCTATACCAGAAGATTTACCCAATTCACGCCAAATAATTTATAAAGTTTATGGCGCATCATTTGCTTTCTATTCAATATACTTTAGCCATGGACCGCATGGCGCTCAAACGATTTCCCAAGCGTTATGTTTTCCTTTTAGTAACCTTGAGTAGTACTTGTTTTTACCTATCTTGGTGTTCTTTTTGGTTGGGTGGTTTATTATTTGTAGCTATTGTGCCGATACTCGGCATCTTTAGATTGCTCACTATCGCACCCAAACAAAAATATTTTTGCTTATTTTCAGTTGTTTGTACCTTATTTCTTTGGAATACACTAACGATTTGGTGGATTTATAAAGCTACTTTTCCCGCTTTTCTTTTCACAGCATGTTACAATACGTTTTGTTTGGCTTTGCCTTGTTTTTTTTATTATTGTATACGGAAATGGGCCGGACTATATATAGCCTATTTAGGGTTGGTAACGAGCTGGTTAACATTAGAATATGCACATCTTTCTTGGGAATATTGGGAACTTACTTTTCCTTGGCTAAACTTAGGCAATGGATTCGCGGCATTGCCACAATGGATTCAATGGTATGAATATACTGGCATACTCGGAGGTTCCCTTTGGGTTTTAATAGTAAACATTCTTCTTTATCATTTGTTGTTTGAAAAAGCAAATTTTATGCTATTCAATGGATGGTGTTGGGGGATTCTATTGCCTATAGCCATAAGTTTAACGATCTATTATCGTTATAAAGAAAAAGGAAGCAATGTAGAGGTAGTAGCGGTTCAACCCAACTTTGATAACTATACTGAAAAAGATTGTGACGCTCCTTGCTTTGTTCCTTATCCGCGTCAGATAGATCGATTATTGACCCTTTCTAAACAACAGCTTACACCAGCGACTTCTTTAGTAGTTTGGCCTGAGTCAGCAATAAGTCACTGGTTAGACGAAGTAAAAGTTGGTGACTATCTATTGATGCAACCTATATTTCAGTTTTTGGATACTTATACTGCTTTAAACCTTGTAACTGGTATCAGTTCTTATTGTGTGTATGGTCCAGCCCAAGCTACAAAAACTGCTCGTCAAATAAGCAGAGGTGTATATGTAGACTGCTTCAATAGTGTTTTTCATTTAAAAAATAGAGCAAAAATAGATATATATCATAAGCAAAAAAGATTGCCAGGTGGAGAATATATCCCTTATTTTCATCTTCTACCACTACCATTATCTGCTTGGCTCAAACAAAAATTTCTTGATATTGGCAATATAAATCCTTTCTTCGGTAAAGGAAATGAAACTAAGGTGTTTAAAATAGATGAGCACATAAACGTAGCACCGATTATTTGTTATGAGTTGCTTTATGGCGCTTTTGTAGGTAGAAGTGCCCAAAAAGGGGCTAATTTGTTTGCCGTAGCAACCAATGATGGTTGGTGGGGCAACACGCCAATATATCACGATTTCTTTCAATATACCCGCTTATTGGCCATTGCACACCGAAGGAGTGTGGTGCGGGCAGCTAGTACTGGTATTTCTGGATTAATCAGCCAGCGTGGAGCGGTAATAGCTGCCACAAATCGACTAGCAGTTGCTGCAATCCGGGGTGTAGTATATGCTAATAATCAATTGACTGTTTATAGCTTATATGGCGATTACATTGGTCGTATCGCTGCATGGACTTGTTTTATATTATGCTGTATGGTGTGGATGGTGCGATATAAAACAAATCGTTAAAATGCTCTATTGCAATCGCTTAATGTTATTAAATTTTTTTTTATGTTGACCGAGTTGTTTTGAACAGATACAAGGTAGATTGGAAAGTAGCTTTCCACTATAGTGGAAAATGGCTAGCCAGCTATCTTTATTGTGCGACCACTGTACCCAACTGTTTAGCGATGCGGCATTCCGTATCCTTAAGCGACTGGTGGACTTGTAATAGATGGGTTTCTTCATCTTCAGATAATTCTTTTTTAAGTGCTTCTCTGTTTTGCTCAATAAGCTCTTGTACCAAACGAATTTTTAGCCTAAGGATAACTTCCAAACTCATCTGGTATACATTTTTCGCCTCTTCTGTAGTATAAATACTATATTTTTTGATCCAAGCTTCACTAATGTCATGGAGAGAAGCGGTTACATCGATGGCTATTTTTCTAATGAGTGCTTCTGTACTATCCAAACAACACTGCATATCCACGCACCCGCCCTGTTTAAATACAGTTTGACAATAATCAAAAAGAACTTTGCAATCGGTAGATCTAAATACTACATCTTCTAATTCTAATAGTATATATGCATACAATGGTTTCCCTTCTGCTACAGTAGTGGTACCATAGGTCAGCAGAATACGCATAATCTCCCGCTCATAGGCTTCAATACTTGCTGTGAGTTTGCTGATAAAAGGAATGTTTTTCCTGTCTACGTATGGCCTATTTTTGGCGATACTATGATACTTGGGTAAGGTGTTTTTTTGTGTCCGTACTTCAGTAGTTTGATGCTGTAATGTATGATAAGTGGTAAAAAGCACTGCTTCTTCTATAGAAAACAGTTGGCTACATTTTTTAAGAAATAGGGTGCGTGTTATTTCATCTGGAATAGCTACAATGCTTTGCACCACTGCGCGTATAGCCTTTGCTTGTTCGACTGGATTTTGTTCAGTAGACTGGTTCAGTAGGACATTAGCTTTAAAAGTCACAAAGTCTTGAGCAGTGCAATGGATATAATGCTTAAAGCCATCTGTGCCTACTTTTCGGAGGTAACTATCTGGATCTTCTCCTGCAGGTAACAAGATCACTTTTACTTCCAGCCCCTCCGCCAATAATTTATCTATGCCACGAAAAGCAGCTTGAATACCGGCTTGATCGCCATCAAAAATCAGTGTAACCTTATTCGTCAAGCGACGCAAGGCCTCTATCTGGGCTTCGGTAAGGGCCGTACCAGCAGAAGCGACTACCTCTTCTACACCTGCTTTATGAAAAGCCAATACGTCGGTATACCCTTCTGCTAGGTAACAGTGGTTGGTTTGTTTAATGGAGCGCTTCGCAAAAGAAAGACCATATAATAAACTACCCTTTTGGTATACAGGAGTTTCAGATGAATTGATATATTTAGGACCATCTACAGCAGTAGCCATATGCCGTGCACCAAATGCCACCACTTGCCCCGAACCATTGTGAATCGGGAACATCAATCTCCCCCGAAAACGGTCATAAACTTTGTCTCCATTTTTGATCACCAATCCTGCTGCAATCAATAGCGTTAGGCTAATCCCTTTCTCTATAGCAAAAGTATAGAATCCGTCCCATCGATCAAGGCTGTAGCCTAATGCAAACTTTTTTGCTACCACAGATGGAATGGCCCGTTGTTCCAAATAGGGCAAGGCTACTTTAGCAGCTTCTGTATGGTTCCAAAGCAAATCTGTGTAATAATCTCTAGCCAAATTCAATAAGATATAGAGACTTTCTTTGGCTCGATAATCTTGCAAATCATCTGTATCATCTGCAGCTGGTGTGACGGGTATGCCATACCTTTGGGCAAGATAAGTAAGGGCTTCTACAAAAGAGACGCCTTCTATCTCTTGTATAAAAGTTATAACATCTCCTGCAGCATCACATCCAAAACATTTATAAAATCCTTTTATGGGCGATACTGAAAAAGAAGGCGTCTGTTCGTGGTGAAAAGGACAACACGCCCAAAAATTTTGTCCCTTTTTTTTAAGGGGGATAAAATCACCAATTATTTCTTCGATACAAGCGGTACGCTGGATCAGTTGAATGGTTGATGGACTAATCATCATAGTAGATTTCGAATAAACGCATGTACAAGATAAACTAAAGCAACCGGATGATACTTTTTAGCTGCTAGCTTAGCCAAAATGTTACGTGTCAAAATAGAGATGAAAACCTTATGATCCTACAGAGGAAGGAACGCCTAATAGGATCAACTTACGAAGGTTATTGTAAAACAATAGACCTTCTGCGAAAGAATGTGTGCGTTACGCATGGTTGCTATAAGACATATAAACTTATAAGCTCAAAAAATGACTTAAAAATAGCATAGAAAGCATATGTTTCTTGGGTATCTAAATGCGTATTAAGTTTCGCAGAGGGTCTAATGTCCCTTGTTTAAATAAAACCCAATGCATTAATTTATATCAGATTACTGTAAATCTGCTAAATATATAATACAAATTTAATTTTTCTCTTTTTAGAGCGGTAGTATCATCAGATGGCTAAACGAAAAATTTTTAAAATTAATTGAATCAACAGATACCTGTGCACAATATATTATAAAAATCGCTGCCGAAATACTTCGTAAAGGATTATACCAGCTGCTACCGAGACATTAAAAGAAGCAATAGGGCCTTGCATAGGAATACAAATATGCTGGGTGGCTACACTTAAATGTTTTACAGCTATACCTACCTCTTCTCCACCTAAAATAAGTGCAATAGGCAGTTTACAGTCCACTGTATGCAGTACTTCCTTGGCTTGGGCATCACAAGCCAATATATTTAAGCCACTTTCTTGTAAATAATGGAGGGCCTTTTGCAAATCAGTTACGCGACAGATGGGCAATGTGGCCAGGGCACCTGCTGAGGTTTTCATAGCTGCACCTGCTAACATAGCACTACCTTTCGTAGGTAAAACTAAGCCATCGACTCCCATACAAAGTGCCGTACGGGCAATGGCACCTATATTATGGACATCTGTTACCCCATCGAGTACAACGATTAAAGGCGCTTTACCTTTTTCAAAAGTGGCCTGCACCACTTGATTTAAAGGGGTGAACCCAATAGGTGATAAAACCGCTACAACACCTTGATGATTGCCCCGGGTCATCCGCTCTAACTTTTGAATAGGCACATAGCTAAAAGGAATTTCATATTTGCATACAAGGTTGTATACCTCCTTTCCAGGTGCGATTTTATTTTTTTGGAAAAAAATTTTTTCAATCGTTTGACCCGCAAGTATGGTCTCTATAACAGCCCTACAGCCAAAAATAAGGCTTAATGGAGTGGCAGATGCTTTTTTATTTTTAGCAAAGGAAGACATAATAACCGTAATTTTAAAGCGCAGCTAATAGCCTACCCATAGGCGCCATATAACACTTTAATGCGTTTAGATCAAGCTTTGATGGTCATATCAGCTTATCAGTACGCCCCACTATGGCAGCAAGCATTTAACTGGATTAAAAATGGCTGCCAACCAGCACCCATACAATAAAGAAAAACAACTAAAGAAAGGAAAGTAGCGGGGATAGGACTCGAACCTATGACCTTCGGGTTATGAGCCCGACGAGCTACCGACTGCTCCACCCCGCGATAAAAGTTTTATGGATTTAAGGAATAAAAATGATCTAATCTATCTTACCTTGCTTGAATCAGTACAAGTTTATATATTTTTTTGTAACATTGCAAATATATTATTCTTATGCATGCAGACAAAAGTGATTATAAATCTGGTTTTGTAGCCATTATGGGGAAGCCTAATGCTGGAAAATCTACCTTAATGAACTTACTAGTAGGTGAACGTTTGGCGGTTACCCATTCAAAAGCACAAACAACGCGTCATAAACTCTATGGCATCGTTTCTGAAAAAAAATTTCAAATTATTTATATAGATACGCCAGGCATTATTACACCTGCCTATCCCCTGCAAACTGCCATGATGGAGGCTGTAAAAGTTGCGCGTGCAGATGCTGACTTGATCATCTGGGTGGTAGATGTAAAAGATCTAGTCCTTCTTCCATGGGTTGATGAACACTATACTAAAAAACCAATTATATTGGTACTGAATAAAGTTGATTTGGTTACAGCCAACCAGTTGAATGTGGCGATAGCTTATTGGCGCAACCATAAACCAGGCGTAGCCATTGTACCTATATCAGCGCTAAAAAAAGAAAACATAGACCTGCTTCTGCAACAAATCATTGAACAATTACCCAACCATCCTCCTTATTATCCAGAAGAAACCCTCACAGATAAACCTGAGCGCTTTTTTGTACAAGAAATCATACGTGAAAAAATTCTAGACCAATACCGTCAAGAAATACCCTACAGTGTAGAAGTAGTAATAGACCATTTTAAAGAAACCGATCACTTGATTAAAATTCGATCTATTATACATGTAGAACGGCCTACTCAAAAGGGGATTATAATAGGCCAAAAGGGAGATGCATTAACAAAGCTAGGCATAGCAGCCAGAGAAGCACTAGAAAGATTCTTTCAGAAGCAAATATTTCTAGCACTGCATATCAAAGTTACGCCAAACTGGGGTAAAAGTCGATGGTTGCTAAAAAAATTTGGTTATCCAGCCAAAAAAAATTAATCTAATGGATCGTAGCCACTACTTCCCCAGGGATGACAAGATAAGAGCCTACGTAGGGTAAGCAAGGCCCCTTTTCGAAGGCCATATTTAGCAAATGCCGCTTTTGCATAACAAGAACAACTAGGGTAAAAGCGGCACATAGGAGGCAACAAAGGGGCAATGCAATACTGATACATACCAATAAGCAAGCAACAAAGCCGCCTAGGAAATTTAGAAAACAGATCTAGCCATTTGGAAAATTGTTTCATAATGAATAAGTATAAATAAAAATACCTTTGAATGCAAAAGTTCAATTAGCCATATTATTTACACAATCTTTTTAAAAGACCTTTATAGATTTGTAGTCTACTTATTGGCAATTTACTTCAGATTCTCTTAACTTTACCTCTCGTTATAATTTGCTTTTTGATGCTACTTGTGGTTAAAATTTGGAGCCTATGTGTTAGTTTAAGGTTTATATCTTTTGGTTTATGATATAAAGTCTTTGGCTGTTCTCCTGCTTGTAAGGGTTTTAGCAATCTATTTTCTCATCTAGGATTGTTAAACATGGTTGTACCATATGGAACAAAAAATGAGATTATGAAACTAAAAGGAGAAAATAAGTTTTTTAAGTGGATGCGTTTACTCAAACAGCAGCAAGAGAAGCGTCTGGTCTATTGTTTGGAACATGCATCGCCTATAGAGGTAGCTGAGTTCTTAGAAAAACAAGCTTTTGATTTGGTCCGGACAGTTTTTAGCAATTTGTCTATTCCACGACAGGGAGAAGTATTTGCGTTATTTAACGATAATGCGTTGCAGATGCAACTCTACTATAGTATTCCTAAAAGCACTTTTGCAAAAATTTTCTCCTGTATGCCTTCTGACTTGCGCGTTGATTTTTATCAACGATTGAGCAATAAAGAGCATGCCCATTTACTTCCTTATTTAAGTAGAAAGATTAGGGAGGATGTGATTATGCTAAATGCCTATTTACCAGATACGGCAGGAGGTATAATGAATACAGATTTTGCTACAGTCTTAAATTCAATGACTGTAGAAGAAGCTATCGATAAAATCCGTGAGGATGCACCTTCTAAAAAAATGCTTTATTACATCTATGTAGTAGATGAAAAGATGTGCCTAGTGGGTTTTGTTTCTTTAAAAGATTTGGTGATGCACACTCCAAAAGAAAAGATAGAGACCATTCTTAAGGTAAATTTTGTATATGCTACAGTTGATGAAGATCAAGAGGTAGTGGCTAAAAAAATTGAACAATATGATTTAGTCGCCATCCCTATTCTAAATCAAGAAGGACAAATCGTAGGTATTGTAAGTTATGACGATGCCATAGCTATTATTAGAGCAGAGCAAGTTGAGGATATGGATCGATTTATGGGTATTACTTCAGAGGAAGATACCCCCGGTTATCTAAAGGTTTCCACGTTACAACACCTTAAAAAAAGAATCAAATGGATTGTATTGGTATTTATAGCCAGTATGATTGGCCATGCTTTTACGCAGGCTAACAGTTCTTTCTTTTCCCAATTTAATTTAATTTTCTACTTGGCTATGATTACAGAAACTGGAGGAAACGTAGCGAGTCAAGTTGCTTCCGTAGTACTACAAGCCTTAAATCGTGGCCAAGTGTCACTATCTGACTGGGTTAAGATTATTTTAAAGGAATTAAGAATTGCCATCACATTGGCTTCTCTATTATTTTTTCTTACCTGTGTTAAGTTATTTTTAGCTTCTACTCTAGGGTTCGATGCGAATAGGTCTTTCCAGGTGATATTTGTAGTGGCCTTAAGCATTGTTGTGCAAATTATTTGTTCTGCTTTTATAGGAGCGGCCTTTCCATTGGCTGCTAAATACTTTAATGGAGATCCTTCTGTAGCAGCTAATCCTATGATTAATATCACAGTGGACATATTGGGTATCATGATTTATTATGTTATAATCTATTGGCTGATTCATCCGGTTGGTAGTATGTAGTCTTATGTAAAAAACAGTTGTCTAGTGCTTTTTAAGGTTACCATATAGTTTGAATGGCTACAAAAAGTGTGTAATAAAGATCTACTATCGATCATAGCCTTAAAAGTAAACAGAGTTAGGTTTAAACTTTTTAAGAACGGTTTATATGTCTTTAATAACGCTTTACTTACCTAAGATGGGGGAAAGTGTCATAGAAGTTGTAGTATTGGATTGGTGTATACAAGAGGGAGAAGCCGTTGTGGAAGGTGCACCTCTTTTAGGGGTTGCTACGGATAAGGTAGATGCAGAGATTCCTG
Organism: Cardinium endosymbiont cEper1 of Encarsia pergandiella; assembly: GCF_000304455.1. NCBI lineage: Bacteria > Pseudomonadati > Bacteroidota > Cytophagia > Cytophagales > Amoebophilaceae > Candidatus Cardinium > Cardinium endosymbiont of Encarsia pergandiella. The sequence goes on along the minus strand of NC_018605.1, from coordinate 167,072 downwards.
CTACTTACACAGGTACAATTAAAAAATTATTGGTAAAAAAAGGAGACGTATTGGCCATTGGCGCACCTATCGCTTTATTAGAAGTAGACCATTTAGATGTGCCACCTGTTCTACATCAACCTGAAAATGCCAAGCCTTCGTTAGTAGCTATCCCCCGCCATTTAGAGCCTAGTGTGTTGGCTATCCATCCTTTTAAAAAGGTAAAATTAAGTCCTTTGGCCAGTCATATTGCTCAAGCAAATGCCATTCAAGCAGATGAACTAGCAAAGTTAGCCGGATATACTCGGGATCATCGGGTTACTAAAGAAGCCCTTCTGAACTATATAAGCAAACGCCTACCCATCCATACTAGTAGTTCGGAGCGCCCTCTATTTTGTGAAGCGCTTATCCCTCTAGCAGGTGATGAAGTGGTACAAATGGATCGTGTTAGAAAGCTAATTGCAGATCGTATGGTGCAATCTAAGAAAATTGCCCCCCATGTTACCTCCTTTATACGTGCTGATGTAACCGAACTTGTTGCCTGGAGGCAGCAGCATAAAATTTCTTTTGAAGCAAAATATGGTGCTAGATTGACCTATAATCCTATTTTTATAGCCGTAATTGCACGTGCGCTCCAACTATTTCCACTTCTGAATGCGGTAGTCGTGAACGATCATATTATTAAACGCAAACATATTAATATAGGTTTTGCTGTAGCCCGCTCAGATGGAAATCTATTGGTTCCTGTAGTCAAGCAAGTAGAACAGCTTGGTTTGGTTGCATTGGCACAACAAATCGATGGGTTGATTGATCAAGCACGCAACGGTACCATTATGCCAGATGCATTAACGGGTGCCAGTTACACTATTTCTAATATTGGTTCCTTTGATAATCTCATGGGAACCCCTATCATCGTGCAACCACAGGTAGCCATTCTTGCATTGGGTCTTATTGAAAAACGTCCTGCTGTGGTCCATGTTAAGGGAAACGAAACCATAGCGATTCGCGATGAACTGTTTCTATCCCATACCTATGATCATCGAATTATAGATGGCGCGATAGGAGGAGGATTTTTAAAATATTTGGCGAAAGCATTGGCCTCTTTTGTAGCCGAGATAGACACCTATCCATTTATATGATATAACCCAAATGCCGCCGCTTTTTCTATTTTTTGCCCGGATGCTTTTGGGGGGAACCCTTAAGGAGGCAAACCAATAGGCTTTACTTTCAATAGCCTATTTCTTAAAATGGCCCACTGGTATTTTAATTGAGGCCATGACAGCTATATAACCTATTTGTATGCCCAGCGTATGCCATTGGGGTGGTCTTGTATCGCAATCCCCATTTTATGCAGCGAATGGCGTATAAAATCAATTTGATGGTAGCGCTTTTCTGCTTTGGCCTCTTGGTAAATGGTTTGTATCATTTCCATCATTTGATCAGTAGTGGCTTCACGTTCTTCTTTTAACCCTAATAGGTCTATCATAAAGGTAGCATAGGTACTACGCAATTGGTTGAATGCCGTTCTTGAAACAGATGCATCACGTAGTGTCCCATTATGCCACCCATGTATCTTTTTTAATAAATTAAATAAACTCGCTAAAATTTTTGCCGTATTGAAGTCATCATTTATAGCCCTATAGCAAGCGGCACAATCTTCATAGATTCCGTCATCTAATCCACCACTTTCGGTAGACAAAGCAACTCTTTCGTGATCGAGCTGAGCAAGAAAATACCAGCCATTTATTAATTTACGATATCCCTGATAAGCGGCTTTTAGTCCCTCTACCGTAACAGAAAGTGTGCTTCTGTAATGGGCCTGTAGTATGAAAAATCGTAATGTCATAGGGCTATAGGGTTGATCTATAGCCAGATGTTTGCCCGTGAAAAACGCATCTAATGTAATAAAATTACCCAATGATTTACCCATTTTGACTCCGTCAATCGTAACTAAATTATTATGGAGCCAATAGGTTGCCAAATTCGTTTTTAAGGCAGCCTGTGCTTGGACTATTTCACACTCATGGTGTGGAAAAAGCAAATCCATTCCACCTCCGTGTATGTCAAATTGTTTACCTAAATATTTTGCCGACATCGCAGAGCATTCTATATGCCATCCAGGGAAACCCTCTCCCCATGGAGAAGACCAACGCATAATATGCATAGGGGTTGCTTTTTTCCATAAAGCAAAGTCTACTGGTTGTTTTTTATCTATTTGATTGGCCAATGCACGCGTTCCTGAGCGAGCCGCTTCTATAATCCTTCCTGAAAGTTTGCCATAATGCTCCATTTGGTTGTATTTGGCTACGTCAAAATAAACCGATCCATCTACGATATACGCAAATCCATGTTTGATAATCTTTTCAATCATCGCAATTTGCTCTGGAATATGTCCACTTGCACAGGGCTCAATGCTGGGAGGTAATACATTAAGCTGTTGCATATTGCTACGATAATTATTGCTGTAGTGTTGCGCTACTTCCATAGGGCTTACTGCCTCTAGCTCGGCTTGCTGTTGTATTTTGTCTTTCCCTTCATCCAAATCTCTTTCTAAATGGCCCACATCTGTAATGTTGCGTACATACCGCACTTTATATTTCAAATGTTGGAGATAACGAAAGATGACATCAAAGGTAATAGCTGCACGTGCATGACCTAGATGTGGGTTCCCATAGACAGTGGGACCACATAGATACATGCCCACAAAAGGCGGCTTAAGTGGCTCAAACACTTCTTTTTGTCTAGTTAGGCTGTTGTAGATATGTAATATTTGATGCATCTTTGTATAGGCCAAAAATATTTTAGATTTTTGTTAGCATATGCGTCTGGTCTTTTTAGTAGGCCAGTTGCACGAGTATACCCATCCCCCTCTAAGGGTACAAGAAAATAATAATTGTAAAAATACAAAAATTAAAATTGCTATGTACGAACGGCTTAATAAGCATACTGCAGTTAAAAAATTATTGGGTACTGCTGTTATAGTTATAATTATAATAGGGTTATCGTTGGTTGCTCTTTATGCAGGAAAAAAAAGCTTAGCGCCGGTTACGTGTCTCCAGCAGGTTAATATTCTAGAGCCTGCTCAACCATTACAAGATAGGCTATCTCTACCAGAAGGTAAATCTGCACTACCCGCTTTACCTGATTTTACCTATGCCGCTAAAGTAGCCACACCAGCCGTCGTCTACATCCACGCCTCTCAGGATTCTAAAATCCTAAAACGAGAAGCTATTACACCATTAGAGCAATTTTTTAAACAATTTTTTGGGGAAGGATTGTTGATTCCTAAGGAATATGAACAGCAACCTCAAGTCTCTAAGGGTTCTGGGGTGATTTATACCAGTAATGGATACATTATTACCAATAATCATGTAGTGGAGGGAGCAGACCAAATAGAAGTGACTTTACATGATAATAGATGTTATAAAGCAAAATTAGTTGGTGCAGATCCTGCTACAGATTTAGCACTTTTAAAAATTGAGGCATCTAATCTCTCTACTTTGGTATTAGGTAATTCCGATAAGCTAGAGGTAGGAGAGTGGGTTTTAGCAGTCGGTAATCCATTTAATTTATATTCTACTGTTACCAAAGGAATTGTAAGTGCCAAATCTAGACATTTAGAAGATAGTGGTAAATTAGGCATCCAATCTTTTATTCAAACCGATGCAGCCATCAATCCAGGTAATAGTGGTGGTGCATTGGTCAATCTATACGGGGAATTAGTAGGTATTAATACAGCTATTTATGGGAATAGATCAGCTTCTTTTGTAGGATATGGCTTTGCTATACCTTCTTCTTTGGTAAAAAAAGTAGCTGATGATTTCATTCAGTATGGTGCCGTACAACGTGTACTATTGGGTGTAGCTATTCGGGATATGAATGCTGAACGGGCCGAAAAATTGGGCTTAAAAGCAACCACTGGGGTCTATATTGATACCGTTCAAAGCCATAGTCCTTGTACAAAGTTATTGCAAAAAGAAGATGTGATTATACAAATCAATAGCCGCCCAGTTTATAACTGTGCAGATTTACAAGAAATTATAGGTTGTTCCAAACCAGGTGATCAACTCACCGTTGTCTTATATCGTAAGGGTAAAGAAAAGCGCGTCAATCTATTGTTAGAAAAAGCACCTGATGTCATACAAATAATACTAAAAAATAATATATTAAAAGCGGAAGGTGCTACTTTTCAGAATATAGATGAAAAGACAAAAGCCAAATGTAAGCTTACAGGTGGCGTGCTCGTCCAAGAAGTTACCAAGGGGAAATTTAAAGCTGCTGGCCTTAAAAAAGGCTATATTGTACTTGCTTTTGACAAACAACCAGTTAAAGGTGTAGTGGATCTTGCTGAAATGATTCGAAATACAAGAGCAGAAGCTGTACTCATACAGGTCTTGGACGTTCATACAGGAGAGGTCAGTTATTTAGCAGTTGAATGGGCCAAATAGGATCCGCTCATCGGGCGTAATAAAGTTCTGTTATATTTTAGGTTATGGTTGAGTGCAATGATCAAAAAAGCTTTTTTGCTAATTTGGTTTATCGATCTAATTATTTGATCGTACGATTATGCCTTAGCGTAGTCGCCTTATCCGCGCCAGCCTATGCTGACAATGATCTACTAGATGAGGTCCCTTTATTGGAAACTATTCAATTTGAGTTGTTGGGTACAGATTGTAGTGGTAGGTTACAGGTGACCGTTAAAGCATATGAGATGTGCCAATCCCAAAATGGAAATATAACCCTAACAGATGATATAAAAATCGTTGTATTAAACAATAAAGTAGATCAAGAAGCAGGTCCTATTTATATTCAAGCCAATAAGCTTCTTTACAATAAAGAACAAAGCCTGTGTATCATAACAGGAAACGTTCTCGTTACTGTTCCAGAAAAACAATTGACCATCCGAACGGAACAGTTGTCATACGATATGAAGCAAGAAATAATATTTACAGATCTACCTATTGTAATAGCACACAAATCCCATGAGTTAAAAGGGATTGGTTTACGTGCTACAAGGAATTTAACCCAGTATACGATTACAACACCTAATGGCACAGTAGAGATCGATCAAGCAGCTGTCCTAAAGGATTAATTCATTATACTATTTATGCGTATTTTGGTCGGTTGTGGAGGTACAGGCGGACATATTTATCCTGCTATAGCTATTGCCGATGGCATTAAGAAGCAAGTTCCAGATGCAACTTTTTTATTTGTAGGGACAAAAAAAAGTAGTGAAGTGGGCTTGGTAGTTGCTGCTGGTTATCCCATTGTGCGGATCAGTATAAAAGGATTGAAAAGGAATAGCCTCATTAAAAACCTATTGATCCCCTTTTTGCTTTTAAAAAGTTTATACCAAGTAAGGCGTATTATTAAATCGTTTAAACCTGATTTAGTTATTGGAACTGGAGGATATGCCTCTTTCCCTACATTGTTTGTAGCTTCTATGCAAAAAATTCCTACCCTTATCCAAGAACAAAACAGTATAGCTGGTTTAACGAATAGATTCCTTGCTAAATGGGTAGACAAAGTTTGTACAGGTTATTCACATGTTATTTTCCCTTGTGAAAAGGAAAAAATAGTATATACAGGTAACCCCATACGTTCCTCCCTCTGTACCTTCCAAGAAGACCGAATGGATGCACTTGAGTATTTTAGTTTTTCTTCCTATCAAAATAAAAAGTGTCTGCTTGTGGTTGGTGGCAGTGGAGGTGCAAAGATATTGAATACAACGATGCTGGCATGGAAAGATCATTTATCTAACTTGGATATACAAATTATATGGATTACAGGTAAGCGTTACTTTGAGCCCATTAACAAAGCGATGCATAATTATGCTTATGTAAAATGTTATCCCTATTTAAGCAATATGGAAATGGCTTATGCAGCAGCAGATATTGTTGTTTCTAGAGCTGGCGCATTATCGATTGCAGAGCTTTGTGTATGGAGAAAGCCGACCATTTTGGTGCCATCATCCAATGTGGTAAAAGATCACCAAACTAAGAACAGTTTGCCATTGGCCCATCAGGGAGCTGTTATACTTATTACAGATCAAGAATGTCCTTTTCTACTCATACCTAAGATAGTAGAATTATTTAATGACGAAGCGCAGCAATTAAAATTAGTCAAGCAAATGCAACCTTTTACGGCATCGCATGCCAGCGCTCAAGATAAAGTAGCTGCAATAGCACTTGATTTGGTTAAACTGAACCGTTAAAAATAGGGAAATGATCTTAGCGTAATAGCAAACATGGTCATTAATTTTTAAATTCAACCACCAAAATAATCTTTTTTTTAAACAAATGCGACAGCGCTCTATAAACTGTTGTGAATAATCTAATCATCATGTAACTTAGTATTTGTCGCAGTTTTGATCCTTTAGGCTATCTGTGCTATTAAAACTTCTATAACAGGGAAACGATAGTGAGGACCTATCCATTAGGCTGCGCCATCTTTTTATAACTTAGCAATACATTGTTCACCCGTTGGCAAAAAAAATAGATGGCTATATTACCCAGTCTTGTAAAAGGTATGCGCGACTACAGCCCTCTTCAGGTGTATCGTCGCAATTATATTCTTTCTATCATTCGGTCTATTTATGCCTTGTATGGATTTGAACCGCTCGAGACGCCTGCTTTGGAAACCCGTGCTACGCTTACAGGAAAATATGGTCAAGAAGGAGAACAATTGATTTTTAATGTCCTCAAATCTGGTAATTTCTTAGGAGAAATGGCTGCACCCATAAGCCCTACAGACTATAGAAAATTAAAACCGTTAATCAGCGATAAAGCGCTCCGGTATGATTTAACCGTTCCTTTGATGCGTTATGTAGCAGCCCATCAGCATCAGATATGCTTTCCTTTTAGACGCTACCAAGTACAACCAGTATGGAGGGCAGACAGACCGCAAAAGGGCCGTTATAGAGAGTTTTTACAGTGTGATGCCGATATTATTGGGAGCCCCTCTTTATTGTGTGAAGCCGAGATTTTAAAACTAATCTATGATGTAAGTAGCCAGTTGGGCCTACAAAATTTTTCCATCAAAATAAACCATAGAGGTGTACTATCCGCTATTACTGATCCAGAAAGAGAAACCCTATTTTGCACTATTGTAGATAAATTAGAAAAAATTGGTTTTCAACAAGTGGTGACGGTATTGCAAGCAGCAGATTTTAGTAGCGCAACCATTGCATCACTTTCTTTATTACAAAATTGTAAAGGGAACAATGTTGAACGGTTGATCCAATTGCAGGACGCTATTGGCCACACTGACCAAGGGTCCAAGGCGATTGAGACATTGACTGATATACTAGCACACATCCATACGCTTGGTCTGCCAGATGGGGTTTGCGCTATTGAACCAACCTTAGCAAGAGGATTGCATTATTACACCGGGCTCGTTATGGAATTAACTATGGCAAATAAGTTTGTAGGAAGCCTAGGTGGAGGAGGTAGATATGCCAATCTTGGCGATCTGTTTGGGGCGACTGGATTGGTTGGAGTAGGATTTTCCTTTGGCATAGATAGGCTTTATGATATTATGGAAGCACACAATCTCTTTCAAAGCATTCCTAGTTGTAGTACGGAGGTATTGTTGACCAACATAGAAAAAAATGGAACCACACAACTCCTTCATCTATTGCGTCAATTGCGTGTACATGGATTTAAGTCAGAACTATATCCTCAAAAAGTAAAAATTAAAAAACAATTGACCTATGCCCATAAAAAAAACATCCCTTTTGTGATTATACCAGAAGAAGCCGCATCTGTTCCCCACTGTTATATACTAAAAAATATGCAAACAGGCGTACAAAATAGGTATAGTTGGTCTGAACTTTTTGATGCATTAAGAACCGCTTTAGTAGCAACATGTTAGCGATGGATATACTCTGGACTATTATGATTGCGGCGTTAGCCAGTATAAATTGTGCCTTAGTAGGCAGCTATTTGATATTAAGAAAAATAGCCATGATGGGAGATGCGATTGCCCATTCAACCTTACCAGGGATTGTATTGGCACTTCTAATCACTGGATCTAAAAACTCCCCTATACTGGTTGCTGGAGCCGGTATAACCGGTATCCTGGTTACCTTTCTTATAGCATTTTTAGAAAAAAAAATAAATATACAGGCAGACGCTGCTATAGGGATTAATTTTACCTTTCTTTTTGCTTTAGGTGTTGTTTTAATCTCTTTTTTTAGTAGAAAAATAGACTTAGATCCAGAATGCAGTCTATATGGAGAACTGGCAACAGTGTCACTGGATATCTGGCGCACCAGTAGTGGTATAAATTTAGGGCCTAAACCATTTTACATCTTATTAATAGCATTACTAGTTAATTTAACTTTTCTCATCATTGGTTATAAGTACCTATTTGTAAGTACCTTTGATCCCCAATTTGCCCAAAGCATTGGGATCCACACGACCCGTTGGCACTATTGTTTAATGGGTATTACTTCATTGACCACCGTTGCCACATTTGAAGTAGCAGGAGCCATTTTAGTAGTTGCGCTTTTAATTGTTCCAGCTGCAAGCATGTATTTGGTTACAAAATGTCTTAAACGTTTGTTGTTTTACAATATACTCTTTGCTATAATAACCTCTGTTAGTGGATATTATATCAGTTTCTGGTTGAACAGTGCTATGGCGCCTACAATGGTGACCATAGCAGGGCTATTATTCTTAGTTGCTTTTGTATATTCCAAATATAATTAAGACAATCACAAGTAGAATGTACGATGTAGCGTTGAGAGAAGTACTAATTTTTAATTATTAAACCTATAAATACCATGCATATAACTGGAAAATTATTTGAAATTGGTCCGCCACAGCAAGTGTCTGAATCATTTAAAAAAAGAAACTTTGTAGTAGAATATATAGAAAACCCACAATATCCTGAATATATCTCTTTTGAATTAATTCAAGACAAATGTGATCTATTAGATGGATTCACAGAGAAAGAAGAAATAACCGTTCATTTTAATCTACGCGGCAGAAAATGGACCAATCCCGAAGGGGTTGTAAAATATTTTAACGCTTTACAAGCATGGCGTTTAGAAAAAAGCAATAAGTCAAATGATGCTGCTGCATCTAATCTATCTCCTTCTGATTTAGAAGATGATCTACCGTTTTAGGCTATTTTTTCGCTATTTTTTCGCTATTTTTTTACCATTTACGTGCTTTATTTTAACAAAAAGCTAGTCAAGTACCGGTTTAATTAAAATAATTTATTAATGTGATTTTAAATATAAAATGTAATATTCGTCATGCCTGTTAGTAGGAAATGGGTTAGATAATTACATTATTTTAACCTATGCACTTGTTTGTTAAAACAACTTTTCTGTCGACGATGTGCTGAAACTATAATGGTATGGTTAATTTTTAAAGTTAATAGTCCTGTAATAAGATTATTTATTAAAAAAAGTATAAATTTGCAATGTAAGCCTATACTCTATATTAGGTTGCTTAATGAATAGGCTTATAAAGCATAAAAGGTTAAATATAATTTTTACATATTCGTACTATATATATCGTGCATTTACTAGGAAAAAAGGCCCCTGTTTTTAAGGCGCCTGCTGTTATAGATGGTAAAAATGTTACAGCTAACTTTTCACTGGAGCAGTTTTTAGGAAAAAAAGAAGTGCTGTTTTTCTTTTATCCCAAAGATTTTACTTTCGTTTGTCCAACTGAATTATTGTCCTTTCAACGCCATTTACCCCAATTTATAGAACGCAATGTAGCGCTGGTAGGTTGCTCCACTGACACAGAAGAAACCCATACTGCTTGGTTGCGTACCCCTAAGACACAAGGAGGTATTGTGGGCGTAACCTATCCATTGGTTGCAGATACCAGTAAGACGATTGCTGCCAACTACGGTGTCTTAGGAGGTGACTGGAGCTATAATGAAGATAACCAATTAACTTTCACAGGTATTCCTATAGCCTATAGAGGAACTTTTTTAATTGATAAAGAAGGTATCATACGTTATATGGCCATTCATGATTTGCCGTTAGGTAGAAATATCAATGAAATACTACGTGTTATTGATATGTGGCAACATGTCATTCAATTTGGTGAAATTTGCCCAGCCAATTGGGCAAAAGGCAATATAGCCATACAGGCTACTCCTGAAAGCGTGTCTAACTATTTAACCCTAAATACAGAGCTATGAAAACAGTATGATAAATATTTTCTAAAAGCATTTTAAAACAGCATAAAGTATCTAATGGACTAAAGTAGTTTTATGTATATTTTATATTTTAATTAAATTAAAAACACAATGACCACAAAAAAAGAATTTGGTAATATACGTGGGACTATGTTTCCCATTCATAAAAGTGAGCTACGTAAATTTTTGCCAATGGCCTTTATGTTTATTCTTATATCTTTTTGTTATTCGCTTACCCGCTCCCTTAAGGATATGAATATGATGAAAGAAGCCAATACTACCGCTATTTACTGGCTAAAAGCAGTAGCCATTACCCCTAGTATGATTTTTTTTACTGTTCTTTATGGAACAGTTAGCCGTTCTACAGGAAGGGATGGTAGGTTTAATGCAGTTATGATCTATTTTTTTAGTTTTTTTACCTTTTCACTGCTTTTTTTACTTCCACAAAAAGAGACTTTGCAACTCAATACTTTCTCTAAAATGATGGAAGCAAAATGGCCAAACCTTATAGGGTTATGGGGAGCCATTTGCCATTGGCCCATTTCTTTGTTTTATATTCATGCTGAGGCTTGGGGAACTTTTGCACTAAGTGTAGTATTTTGGACTTTTGTAAATGAGATTACTGGTGTAAATCAAGCTAAACGTTTTTATAGTCTTTTAAGTATATCTGGTGCTATTGGTAGTATCCTAGCTGGATCGATTCTTAAACTGGATAGTGTTCGTACCAATTTCGATCAAAGTTTACAATTTGTAATTATAGCTATTGTTTTGATTTTGATCGTATACAACTATTTTACTTCAGATATAAAAGCTAATCCAACCTATTACCAAATTGAAAAAAAACCTAAAAAAATAAAGGTAAAAATGTCCTTTATGGAGTCTATAAGCTTCTTAGCGAAGTCCAGGTATCTGACATTGATTTCGATATTGGTAATCGGTTACGGGTTAATGATTGCGCTTTTTGAAGCGGTACAAAAAGCCCAAGTTCAAAAATATGTACAAATAATTGGTGACGATACCATTTATGCAGCAATATATGCGCAACAGCAAACTGCAGTAGGTATTATTGCAATTGTAGTAGCACTGTTTCTTGCTACACCTATACTAAAAAAAGGATGGAGGTTTGCCGCATCTGTTACACCAATTACTGCATTGGTGATGACACTTTTATTTTTTGCCTTTCTTCGTTTTGGTAGTGCTTTAGATGAATTTTTGAAAAGTATCCACGTAACCGCTTTGTATATGTCTGTTCAGATAGGCATTTATAACGTCGTTTTAATTAAGTCTGTCAAATATGTTCTTTTTGATCCAACTAAAGAAGCGGTCTATATTCCACTAGATGAAGAAACCAAGGTCCGTGGTAAAGCAGCTGTAGATGGTGTAGGTGCTCGTTTGGGAAAAAGCTTGGCATCTGTATTGATTACCGCTATGTCTACATTATTTGGTGGGGGGGGAATTGAGAATATTCGTACACCTATTGTACTGATTATCATAGCTGTGATTATACTTTGGTTGCTAGCTCTTCGTACTTTAGGAAAATTAAAAGTAGCAGCTGAGGAAAAACATAAAGCAGAACTTGAAGAGATTAATAAAGTAGTCGTAACCAACTAGGTGGATAAAGCCCTAATGAATGGATCGGAAAGGCTGGCGTTTCAATCAAATGCCAGTCTTTTTTGTTATACCCTTTGGGGAAAAAGATATCTTATACTTTTTGCTTGATCTTTTTTTCAGGATAGCTGTATTGTACCGGTTTTAATAAAAAGGTTGGTGGTCTGTACAGAGGTTCCGTTGCAGTTTGCATCGCTGATACAACATAAGTTGTATGGCGCCAAAAATCTTAAAGCATTAGATCATCCTATTTTATCCTTTTTGTTCGCATGATCCTTCCTTTAAGTCTAAAAGGATAAAAGCAGCGAAAATTTAGTTGTATTTTTTAATTTTTACTACATACCGTGGATTTTTTAGGGAAAAAAGTACCTATTTTTAAAGAGCCCGCTATTGCAGGTAATGGGCCCGTTGCAACTGACTTTTTAGTAAAATCGTTTGTAGAAAAGAAAAAAATTGTTTTGCTCTTTTACACAAAAGATCTGATTTTCCCCTCGCCTACTAAGTTATTGTCCTTCCAGCAATATTTACCCCAATCTATAAAATCCAATATAGCGCTCGTGGGTTTGCGCCATCGGCCCATAAGCAATCCATGCTGCTTGGTTTTATATATCAAAAGCACAAAAAAGTATTACCAACGTAACGATCCATTAATAATGGGGAGGATATCAGAAAGACTATTGTTGCTAATTATGAGATCCAAACAGACCATGTTATAGACCCCTATGCCACTACGCTTGGGCAAGTATCCAATTATTTAATCCTAAATATATGCAAACTATATAATCTCTATTTCTAAAATACCATAAAATATCGTATGGATGAAAGCGTCAATTGTATTGGATACCATATGTTTTAACTAAATTAAAAACAAAATGCAGACACAAAAAAAGAATAGTACCATACGTCAAATGATGTTTCCCATTCACAAAAGTGAACTGCGTAAATTTTTACCAATGGTCTGTATATTTATGCTTATATCTTTCTGTTATGCTCTTACACGTTCCCTTAAAGATATGAATATGCTTAAGCAAACGCATACTACGGCCATTTACTGGTTAAAAGCAGTAGCCACTACACCTAGTATGATTGTTTTTACCATTCTTTATGGAAAAGTGAGTCGTTCTACAGGAAAAGATGGTAGGTTTAATGCAGTTATGATTTATTTTCTTACTTTTTTTACCTTTTCATTATTCTTTTTACTGCCGCACAAACAAATATTGCAGTTAAGTAATTTTTCTAAAATGCTTGAAGCAAAATTTCCCAGCTTTATAGGACTATGGGAAGCTATTTGCAATTGGCCTATTTCTTTGTTCTATATTCATGCTGAGGCTTGGGGAACTTTTGCATTAAGTGTATCATTTTGGACTTTTATCAATGAAATTACTACTATAAAGCAAGCTGAACGGTTTTATAGCTTTTTAGGCACTTTTGGTACCATTGGTAGCATCTTAGCTGGATTTATTCTTAAGTTGGATAATGTGCGTACCAATTTTGATCAAAGCTTAAAATTTGTGATTATAGCTATTGTTTTGATTCTGATCATTTACAACTATTTTACCGCAGATATAAAAGCACATCCAGCCTACTATCAGATAGAAGAAAAACCTAAAAAAGTAAAAGTAAAAATGTCCTTTGTAGACTCTATGAAGTTTCTAGCACGGTCTAAGTACTTAATGTTGCTTTCCGTATTGGTAATCAGTTATGGATTAGTGATTGCTCTTTTTGAGGCTGTAGAAAAAGCCCAAGTTAAAAAATATTTGGTAATGATTGGAGATGATACCATTTTAGCAAGTATATATTCTAACCGAGAAATTGCAGTAGGTGTAATTTCTATTTTAGTAAATTTGTTCTTTGCTACACCTATACTAAAAAGAGGATGGCGTTTTGCTGCATCTGTTACGCCCCTGATTGCACTGGTGATGACGGTTTTATTTTTTACCTTCTTGCGCTTTGGCACTGTTTTAGATGATTGTTTTGCAAGTTTTCATCTCAATGCCTTGTATCTCTCTGTCCAAATAGGACTTTACAATGTCGTTTTGATTAAATCAGTTAAGTATGTCCTTTTTGATCCAACTAAAGAAGCGATCTATATTCCACTAGATGAAGAAACTAAAGTACGTGGTAAAGCAGCGGTAGATGGTGTAGGCGCCCGTTTGGGAAAGAGTTTAGCATCTGTACTGATTTCCAGTATGTCTACATTATTTGGTGGTGGAGATATTGCCAATATTCGTACGCCCATTGTGTTGATCATTATAATGGTGATTATAGTTTGGTTGGTAGCGGTCCGTGCTTTAGGAAAATTAAAAGTAGCAACTGAAGAAAAATATGAAGCGGAATTTCTAGGTGTCAAAAAGGTGCCAGTAAGTAAGTAATTGGTGTTATGGAAAAAAGTTGATATTTGGTAGCTTTCTAGCTATTTGCTACCCTCTATTTGGCCTGTAACGCCTAAATAGATAAAATCTATTTTACTATTTTATTTATTGAATATGAATATTTTTAAAAAATTAGTATCTATTTATGCAATAAGCATAGCAGGATGCAACCATCAAGGAAATGATGCGATGAGTGGCAATAACAATAGTCAATTATTGATACAGATTCAAGCAGCCAGAGCAAAACTCAAGCTTAATGATGCTCCCAGACACGCATGGTCATGAATCTATGAAATTAGGAGCAAAAGCAATCCATAAACATCCTTGTGCTATGTGTGGCAAGGCATATACACACAAGCACACAAAAAAAGTATCTGGATCATGTAACTATAGACATTTATGTAAGATGTGTGTTGGCTTTACGCCACTGCCCACCTGTACAGAAATGTAAATAACGTCCAATAACGTCTAACCCACCTCATGCGTTGGACGAAAGTGCGTGCTCCTTTTTATGAAAGTAAGCAGGTAGCGCTCGTTCGGCGCTATCGATTTATTTTAAATAAATTTTAATAAATTGTTGTAGTTTATCCAAACCATGTGATAATCGACCAGCATGGGGTAGATTCAGGTAAACCGTTTCATGCATACGCTTTTTAAGTAGCATTATCGCCATATATCCTTTTAGTTATGTCAGAAATTATCGCTAGTCTTGACATAGGTACTAGTAAAGTTTGTGTAGTTATAGGAGCACAAAGCCAATATGATCCTAATAAACTTGAGGTATTAGGTATCGGAAGTGCTGTCGCAGATGGGATTGTGCGCGGTATGATTGTGAACATTGATAAGGCAGCTATTGCCGTTAAGCAGGCTCTGGAAGCTGCTGAAGAGGACTCTGGTATAAATATTAATATCGTACATGTAAATATTTCTGGAAAACATGTAACAGGATCTTGCCACCATGGTAGCATTACAAGAGATACCATAGAAGAAGAAATTATGGTAGAGGACATCAAAAAGCTTACCAATGATATGTACCGTATTGTCCCCCCTTTAGGTACAGAAATTGTTCATGCTATGCCGCAGGAGTATACCATAGACTATGAAATTGTAACCCAAGATCCAGTAGGTATGTCAGGCGTAAAATTAGAGGCAAATTTCCATATTATTACAGCTAAGACCCACGCCATTCAAAACATACATAAATGTATTAAAAAAGCAGGTGTAGAAGCAGAAATAGTTATGGCTTCTGTCCTAGCCGCTAGTTTGGCTATATTGAGTGATGAAGAAAAAGAAGCAGGCGTTTGTTTGATTGATTTCGGAAGCAGTATGATTAGCATCGTAATCTTTTTTGATGCCATCATTCGGTATACCGCTACCATTCCATTAGGAGGACATATGATTACTTCAGATATACAACAAAGTTGTATGGTTATGGAACGGCAAGCAGAGTTATTAAAAGTAAAATTTGGTAGCATTGGATCCAATGTTTTGACTACCCAATCAGTAGTAACGATTCCAGGATTGCGCAATCGTAGACCCAAAGAGATCATTACTACTAATTTAGTTAAAATCATAGAGGCCCGTGTAGAAGAAATAGCAACATTTATCCATGAAGAAATTTTGCATTCTGGTTTTTACGATAAGTTGGTAGCTGGTATCGTTGTAACAGGTGGAAGTGCTAATTTACCAGCCATACCAGCCATACTGCAGCAGGTAACTGGATTGGATACACGGTTGGGCTTTCCAGATGAGTATCTAGAAGCAGGCAGTAGCAAAAAATTACGCGACCCTAGCTATGCCACTGCCATTGGATTAACCCTAGCTGGATTTAAAGCATTGGATTATAGAGAAGCCTACTATAGAGCAGCAAAGTCTGCCGACTTGAATGCTACGAAAAAAAATGTTAAAAAAGGAAAAAAAAGCAACTTTTCTTTTGCACGCATTCTTACCAAAACAAAAGCTTTTTTAGTAGACGATTACGATGAAAACTAGTCGACAAAATAGTATCATACTGCCTAATATAACTTGTTGTAATTAAAGCACCTTATTGTGTGAATGATGAAGGATATTACCTATAAATTTGATTTACCTACACACCATAAATCTATTATAAAAGTGATAGGAGTAGGTGGGGGTGGCAGCAATGCAGTGAACAACATGTATAAGCGTGGTATTAGAGATGTGTCCTTTATTGTTTGCAATACAGATGTCCAAGCGCTACAAAATAGTCCTATACCCATTAAGCTCCAAATTGGTGCAGCACTTACAAGTGGGCTAGGGGCTGGTGCCAATCCAGAAGTAGGACGTAATGCTGCATTAGAAAGTAAAGAAAGCATTCGAGAATTATTAGATAATGATACAAAAATGCTTTTTGTTACCGCTGGAATGGGTGGTGGAACCGGTACAGGCGCTGCCCCTATTATTGCTAGTATTGCCCGTCAGCAAAGTATCTTGACGGTTGGTATTGTTACACTACCTTTTTCATTTGAGGGCAAAAAAAAGCATTTACAGGCGCAAGAAGGCATTAATGAATTACGGAAACATTGTGATACCGTTCTTATCATCTTAAATGATAAAATTCAAACCATATTAGGAGGGCTGTCGATTAGTGAAGCTTTTATAGAGGCCGATAATGTGTTAACCACTGCTGCTAAAAGCATTGCTGAGATTATTACGGTACCCGGTTATGTCAATGTAGATTTTGAAGATGTTAAGACGGTAATGAAAAATGCAGGTGCAGCAGTGATGGGTTCTGGCGAAGCCAGAGGTGAAGGCAGGGCATTACAGGCTGCTGAGACGGCACTTGCTTCTCCTTTATTAGACTATACAGATATACGGGGTGCTAAAAAAATACTCTTATCCATTGTTTCCGGGCAAGCAGCTGAGCTACAAATGGATGAATTAACCATTATTACCAATTATATACAGGAGCAGACCGGCAACGATGCTGAAATGATTTTTGGTCATGGTTCTGATTCGGAAATGGAAGAAAGCATTAGGGTTACGGTTATTGCTACTGGATTTAATAGAGAAGCAGACCATGCAAATCAAGAGCTGCTCGCTCCGTCTAAGCAGGAAGTGGCGTATACAGAGCCTAAAATATTGCACCATCCAGCGTCCAATACGGAAATCTTAGATGCGTCCACAGAAAAGATAATAGTGGAGCCTGTTTTAAAAACAACTAAAGCAACTCCCAAGCAGTCTGCAACAGCAGAAGAATCTGCTATACAGTTACCCCTACCTTTTGGTGCGCCTCAGGGAGTAGTCATGGAAAAAAGCGCTTCATATGGCCATGTATCCACTGTAACCTCCAAACGGGGTGTTGTACCGATAAGCTGGGATGACCGCTATGTAAAAGAAGAGTTGGCCATACCTACCTATTTAAGAAAAAAAATAGTGCTTGATACGGCGGATGCAACCATAGAATGGGTCCGCTATCGCTTAGATGATGCATTAGACCATCCTGATTTGAAAGGAGGTGATGTACAGTAATAATAGTTATGCAAACGCTATAGTGGATTGAAAAAATTAACTATAGATAGGAGCACACCAACGGGACAAGATCTTTTTATAGGATGTCTAAAAAGTAGATTTGGTTCGGCCCATAAAAAGTATTAAATTTAAATTGTATTAGGCTGTTATCTCTATATCAGTTAAAGTAGAACGCATTGGGGCTGACTGGAATTGACGGGAAGATTAAATCCAATGTAAGCATGCGAGGTGTTGTAAGTATTACCTCTAGTATAAAACTTACACAATCCGTAAACGGCAACTTAGCTGTAATCAATAATTCCCGCCGTTGCAAATTTGTTGCGCTTCGAAAAGAAGAAGAAGAGGACGATGAATTGCGTATGGCTGCTTAATCGATAGATTAAGGGGAATTTGTCCCGCTGGTTTTTGTGTTATCGGATCAGCATAGGGGCATCGATGGATAGCACTAGTGTGGTCAGGTGCGTGATGGCCGCATAAATCATAACCGGGCATAAGCGTAACATCAGGTGAGTGGCTGACCTTGGTTGCGCCGACAATAAACAGTTGCTAAGCATGTAGAAAGCGTTGTGGTTTCCTTGTTCGGACGAGGGTTCGATTCCCTCCAGCTCCACTTAATCAGGTAGCGCCTTTATGCTGCGTTAGCTATTAAACTTTAAATAGAGCCCCATGGCCATCCCCACATAGGGCTTCCTAAATGGTAAGACAAGAAACTTGTTTTTGCTTCTTCTATGGTTAGAAAAGCTATAATAGCTATACCATATCATTTTTAAATTTTAACTTAAGATGGCAAAAAGCATCAAACATTTGTACCGTCTTTTTACTTTCTGTATCTACTATACTATCCCGTATACCTTTAAAAAGAATCTTCAGGAATTAGGCAAGCAAATAAGCAAAAGGGTCCATAAAGTCCTCTATGGCTATACTAAGTTAGATCAAATATGCATGATATATCATATGATACTTTTCTCTTAACTAAGTCAGTAGCTGATAGATATGTCCTTATACCCTATAGAGCTGTTTTATGAAGCCATTCAAAAAGAAGAGTATTTCCAAATTGGGACCTTTAAAAAGCCCATTGGAAAGGATGGCGGTTTAGTAGCCTATTTTGTTGCCCATAACCCAGCTGAACTAGCTAAACTACCCGCTCTTTTTGTAGAGATGGATAACGAAAAGGTACCTTATACCATTAAAAATATTACCTATAAAGCGGGTAAAGCGATTATACACTTGGATCTTATCTCATCTAAAACGGAGGCCTATGCACTTCGCAATCTATCCCTGTTTCTTCCGATAGCGCTTCAACCGAAATGGCAGCAGGCTATGCTGCCTTATAGTTTGGTAGGGGCGGTAGTAGAAGATATTGCCTTAGGTCCGCTGGGCAGCATACAATCTATCTATCGCATGCGGGATCAATATATGATGGGCGTTGACCATCCTAAAAAAGAGTTATTGATCCCCTATTCTACACCATTTCTAATAAACGTTAATACAGCAGCAAAAAAAGTTACCGTAGCACTCCCAGCGGGTTACTTAGAGGCCATGCTATAACAGCTGTAATTGCTTTTATCTGTATCAGGTACGTGTTGTGTTTAGGGTAGGAGGGTAATATGCGAGAGGTACATTAGACCCTTTTAGTAATTGAAGTCAGTAGGTAAAAATGTCAACTTATATTTTTACCTACTGACTTGCCTAAAGTAGATTGGGCAATAGTTTCTAAAGATAGTTTGGAAACCGGTAGGCCCTAACCCTGATGATTGTTACTTTTCTTGTGAAGGGTCTGATTAAGTTTTACCTTGACATTGCCTAAAATGTTCCTCTATGAGGGTCCGGCTTTCGGTTATAGCTTTGGTTTTATTATTATCTTTTTTTTGCTTTGATTTTGTTGAATCTGGATGATATATTCCACATAGTTTACGAACAACCTTATTTAGCTCTTTAATTGACGAATGGTCATTAATTTTTCTTAAATCTGTAATCTTGTTCTCATTTAGCAAGTCGTTTAAGGTTTTATAAAATTCATTTATTTTTGTTTTGTCCTTATCGGACTTACAACTACGACATTTGTTATTTTGCCTTGAATCGTTAAAGTTGTTATTTTTGGAAGAAGAATTGCCAAAATTCTTATCAGAATTATCAAAGTGACTACCCCAATTATTTTGTTTTTGTTCTTTTTGTTTAGTTGTGTAGGTAAGTAGTATATTACCTGTATAATTACCAGAAGCGGTTGAAGAAATCGATACTGTGCCAGAATAATCTGGATAAACTTCTATATCATCCGTATTTAACGTAGGATATTTCTTTTTTAAGATATCTTTAATGTCTTTACCTGAAACGAAGCCATAACGATCCGCCTTAACCATTCCTAGATCCTTAATGGTAATGATATCACTTAACTTTTGTTTTTGTTTAGTGGTATAGGTAAGTAGTATATTACCTGTATAATTACCAGAAGCGGTTGAAGAAATCGATACTGTGCCAGAATAATCTGGATAAACTTCTATATCATCCGTATTTAACGTAGGATATTTCTTTTTTAAGATATCTTTAATGTCTTTACCTGAAACGAAGCCATAACGATCCGCCTTAACCATTCCTAGATCCTTAATGGTAATGATATCACTTAACTTTTGTTTTTGTTTAGTGGTATAGGTAAGTAGTATATCACCTGTATAATTACCAGAAGAGGTTGAAGAAATGCATAGGGATCCTTTGCCATATGTATATAGGAAAACGTGAATGTGTTCTGTATTTAACGCAGGATATTTTCTTTTTAAGATATCTTTAATGTCTTCATGTGAAACTAAGCCATAACAATCCGTCTTAACCATTCCTAGATCCTTAATGGTAATGATATCACTTAACTTTTGTTTTTGTTTAGTGGTATAGGTAAGTAGTATATCACCTGTATAATTACCAGAAGAGGTTGAAGAAATGCATAGGGATTCTTTGCCATATGTATATAGGAAAACGTGAATGTGTTCTGTATTTAACGCAGGATATTTCTTTTTTAAGATATCTTTAATGTTTTCAGATGAAGGGCAGTCATAACAATCTGGCTTAACCATTCCTAGATCCTTAATGGTAATGATATCACTTAATTTTTGTTTTTGCTTTTTAGCCTTACGGATAGAATAATTGTTGCCGATAGAACTATCAAAAAAGTCACATTTTTGTGCGGTAGTAGATACTGCTAATAGCAATAAGGGAAATATTTTTTTCATTTGTATCGTAGTTTTTAGTTTTTAAGAATTTGAATTTTTTGGAATTCTTGTACCCCAAATATACAATAATATTTGAATGATTATACGAACAGCGGGTATTGATACTTAAAGCGCGCGTGGTAGTAAAATTATACATCATTATAACAGGCTCATAGTGAAGCGTAGTCTCAGCAGGCATTTTATTTTATTTAGGGCGATTGGACGTGGATCTTTTTTTGTGCTTCTAAAGCCACACTATGGCTATACTATTTATAGTTTGACTAGATCTAGTTAACGTCTGTTTAGATGAAGTGTTCACATAGTAATTATTATCTACCCTTTTTTCTTTATGCGTTAATTTTTATATCTTTGGGTCACGCGCATCCTAGATGTAGTAGCGGTTTGAGGTAAACCATTTGATTTAGCCTAAATTTTGTTTAAATTTGTGCTTTCGCTGTTATATCTTTCCTAGTTTTTTGGCTGGTTTTAGAGCGATTAAGTGGGTATGATTAGTATTTAAGTTTATGATTGGAATCATAGGAAAAAAAATTGGAATGACCAGTCTTTATGATGGTAAGGGTCACAAAAAAGCATGTACCATCATTCAGGGCGGTCCCTGTGTGGTGACACAGCTTAGAACAAAGTCTATAGATGGATATCAGGCTGTTCAATTGTCATATGGCGATAAAAAAGAAAAAAATACCTCTAAGCCTCTTATAGGCCATTTTGCTAAAGCTTCTACTACACCTAAGTCCAAGCAAGTGGAGTTTAGATGTGATGATGATGCGGTATGGCAGCAAATTACATTGGGTCAAGTGATTCGCATAGACGATGTTTTTGTCGAAGGTCAGTTTATAGACGTAGTTGGTACCTCCAAAGGTAAGGGCTTCCAAGGCGTTGTAAAGCGACATGGCTTTAGTGGCGTTGGTAGCCGTTCTCATGGTCAGCACAATCGAGAAAGAGCACCTGGTTCTGTTGGTTCAGCTTCTTTTCCCTCACGTGTATTCAAAGGAATGCGTATGGCTGGAAGAACAGGTGGCAATAGAGTTAAGGTGACCAACCTTCAGGTGATAAAAGTTTTGCCAGAGAAAAATCTAATTGTACTCCATGGAGCAGTCCCTGGTGCAAATAATGGTTACGTAATTTTGGAGAAATAAAATGAACCTATCAGTATTAAAATATACAGGGGAAGAAGTAGGCCGTTCTGTTCAATTGCCAAAAGAAGTATTTGGTATTGAGCCCAATGATCATGCCATTTATTTGGATGTAAAGGCTATCTTAGCCGGTAAGCGTCAAGGTACCCACCAAGCAAAGGAGCGTAATGCAGTCAGTGGTTCTAGAAGAAAAATTAAAAGACAAAAAGGAAGAGGAACAGCTAGAGCGGGTGATATTAAGTCTCCTTTATTCAGAGGAGGCGGGCGTATTTTTGGTCCAAGACCAAGGGATTATAGTTTTAAATTAAACCGTAAGGTAAAAAAATTAGCCAGAAAGTCTGCCTTAACCTACAAGGCTAAGGCAAACCATATCTCTATCTTAGAGCCTTTTTCTTTTGAAGCACCAAAAACAAAAAGCTATTTAGGTATGCTCCAAAATTTGTCTTTTCTAGATGAGAAAACACTATTGATTATACCTAGTGTAGATAAAAATATTGTGCTATCTAGTAGGAATATAAAGCAAGCAAAAGTAGTTTGTGTCGACCACGTGAATACCTATGATCTTTTGCATGCTAAAAAATTGTTAATTATGGAAACAGCTATAACCCCTATAGTAGAAAAATTAACACAATAACAGATGAGTATCCTAAAGAAGCCTTTGGTAACAGAAAAAATGTCAGCACTTAATAAGCGTGGCATATATGGTTTAATCGTAGATGATCGTGCCGATAAGCACCAAATACAAAAAGAAATTGAACGCTTTTATGGTGTTACAGTCCATAAAATTAATACCATGCGTTATGCAGGTAAACCAATAACGCGCCATACTAAGTCGTGTGTAATAACAGGGAGACGGCCTTCCTATAAGAAAGTACTTGTAACGCTTAAGGCAGGGGATGTCATAGATTTTTATGGCAATTTCTAGCCTTTTGCATTGAATTTTAAGCTGTTAGTTGATCTAGTTATGCCATTAAAAAAACTTAACCCAACCACGCCCGGTCAGCGTTTTAGAATAGCACCAGATTTCTCTACGGTTATTACTGCTCATAAGCCAGAGAAGTCCCTCTTAGTAAAAACCAAGCGCGCAGCTGGTCGGAATAATCGTGGTAGGATTACTGTGCCCCATAGAGGGGGTGGACATAAGCGGCGTGCCCGCCTTATTGATTTTAAAAGGAAAAAAATAGCTGTCCCTGCATTTGTCCATTCTATTCAGTATGATCCTATGCGCACTGCATACATAGCCCTACTCCATTATGTAGATGGTGAGAAAAGCTATATTATAGCACCAGAAGGACTTAAAGTAGGCGCTAAGGTTGTAGCAGGCCCAAATGCACCAATAGAGCTAGGTAATGCTATGGAAATGAAAGATATACCATTGGGAACGATCATCCATAACATTGAACTATCCCCTGGACGTGGTGCAGCATTGGCAAGAAGTGCCGGCGCATATGCACAGTTGCTTTCCAAAAGTGGTAAGTATGTGACCATTAAGTTGCCTTCTGGTGAAAGGCGATTGGTATTAGACCATTGTATGGCTACTATTGGCTCTGTTTCCAATAGTGACCATGGTAATGTTACCATTGCCAAAGCAGGTAGAAGTCGCTGGATGGGTAAAAGACCTCGTGTACGCGCTGTTGTAATGAACCCTGTGGATCATCCAATGGGTGGTGGTGAAGGAAAAGCTTCTGGAGGACATCCTAGATCTTTTAAAGGGTTATATGCAAAAGGTAAAAAAACACGCAATCGCAATAAATATTCTACTAGACTGATCATTAGTAAAAAGAAAAAATAATGGGTAGATCTATAAAAAAAGGACCTTATGTGGCGCATCATCTACAACGTAAGATAGACATGCTGAATCAGTCCGGTAAAAAAACAGTAGTTAAAACTTGGTCTAGGCGGTCAACCATTACACCAGATTTTGTGGGACATACCCTTGCAGTACACAATGGGCATAAATTTATCCCTGTTTTTATTACAGAGTCAATGGTAAGCCATAAAGTTGGTGAGTTTGCCTTAACAAGAACCTTTAAAGGACATACCTCTAAAAAAAGATAATTTAAACTATGGAGGCAATAGCAAAATTAAGAAAGCTGCCTATATCTGAACGTAAGGTTGGGCGCTTAGCGGCACTTATTAGAGGAAAAAGCGTGGCTACTGCATTAGCTATTTTACAAAGTAAGCCACAACAAGCTGCGCTTCAGTTGAGAAAGCTTTTACTTTCTGCTATTTCAAATTGGCAAAATAATCATGCAGCTGCCTTCGAGGATGGCGCAATTTTTGTGAAGAAAATAACAGTAGATAGAGCCGGTATGGTAAAAAGAGTTATGCCCGCGCCAAGAGGTGTGGCACATAGAATTAGAAAACGATCTAGTCATGTTGTTATGGTGGTAGATACTTTACGGAATGCTATTCCTGTGTCACATCAGATTGTTTCAAGTACAACAACGTAACCACACTAATCATACTATAATGGGTCAAAAAGTTAATCCCGTCGGTTTTAGAGTTGGGTTTATTCGTAAGTCAGATTCCAGTTGGTTTGCATCAAAATCCTCCTATGTAGAAAAATTAATGGAGGACGAAAAAATACGTACCTATCTAGATGCGCGAATGGCCAAAGCTAGTGTTGCTAGAATACTTATAGAACGTGCTGGTAAAAAAATTACCATTACCATTCGAACTGCTCGCCCAGGTATTGTTATTGGGAAATCGGGTGCAGAAGTTGATAAGGTAAAAGAAGAGTTGAAAAAGCTAACTAGAAAGGAAGTTGAACTTAATATTGTTGAGGTAAAAAAACCAGATCTAGAAGCTAAGTTGGTCGCTTTGCAAATTGCGCAACAGATTAGAGGTCGTATGCCTTATAAGCGTGTAGTAAAGCAAGCTATAGCTGCTGTGACCCGTTCTGGTGCACAAGGTGTTAAAATTAAGGTTTCGGGTAGGTTAGATGGTGCTGAAATGGCTAGGTCAGATGAATTTAAAGAGGGATCTGTTCCACTCCATACCCTTCGTAATGATATAGACTATATAGCGGTCGAAGCCCATACCATTTATGGAAGAATAGGTATTAAAGTTTGGATTTCTAGGGGCGATGTTGCAGTTAATCATCTCCAACGTTCAGCCGGTCGGCCTCCTAAAGTAGGAGAGAAAGGGTTTCTCTCTTCCAAAGTGCGGAAGTAGTTATGCCCTGCATTACAACAATATTAATTTTTGCATTCCATAATAAAAATGTTACAACCAAAACGAGTACGTTATAGAAAAACCCAGAAAGGGAGGATAAAAGGCTTATCAATGAAAGGAAATTCATTAGAATTTGGTACCTTTGGGCTGAAGGCATTAGAACCCTCATATATTACTGCTAGGCAAATTGAGGCCATGCGTATTGCCATTACAAGAGAAATGAAACGGCAAGGGCAAGTTTGGAATAGAATCTTTCCAGATAAGTCTTTGACTAAAAAGCCAGCTGAAGTAAGGATGGGTAAAGGTAAAGGTGCGCCAGATTCTTTTGTAGCCATTGTGAAGCCTGGTAGAATTCTCTTTGAGTTAGATGGTGTAGCTAAAGAAGTTGCAGAGCGTGCGATGCGTCTTGCCATGCATAAGTTACCTATTAAGGCACATTTTGTAGTCCGTAGGGACTATGTTCATTCAGTAGGGTAGGTTGTGGAGCCATTTAGAGGTTTTTTTTGCCTATGGTTAGGCTATTACTTTAACGTGCTATTCAATAAGTAATAAGTTTTTAAAATGAAGTACAAAGAAATTCAGTTATTTTCTTCTAAAGAATGCAACGATAAATTAAAAGAAGCCTTAAATTATTTAGTCAAACTAAAGCTTGCTCATTCGGTTTCTCCAATTGAGCATCCGATGAAAATTAGGGCGGCAAAAAAATCCATTGCAAGGCTAAAAACAGCTCAGAACAGTTGTCGAAGCAACCATCAGAATTGTAACCACCATGGTGAGAAATAGAAGAAAAGAAAAGGTAGGAAGGGTTACTAGTAATAAAGCCCATAAGACCATAACCGTTGTAACAGATACCAAAGCTATACATCCTGTATATGGTAAGTTTGTAAAAACATCTACCAAATTTATGGCACATGATAAAGAAAACAGCTGTAGTATTGGTGATCTCGTAAAAATTATGGAAACCCGCCCTTTAAGTAAAAAAAAGAGATGGCGATTGGTTCAAATCATAGAAAGAGCTAAGTAAAAATGATACAACAGGAATCAATACTAAAAGTAGCTGATAATAGCGGCGCAAAAACAGCTCTTTGCATTCGCGTTTTGGGTGGAACCCGTAAGCGCTATGCGCAAGTTGGTGATAAAATTGTAGTAACCGTAAAAACAGCTAATCCTTCTGGTTCCCTTAAAAAGGGCACTATTTCCAAAGCCGTTGTGGTCCGTACCCGAAAAGAAGTAAGGCGTAAAGATGGTTCTTATATTCGCTTCGAGGACAATGCCATTGTTTTAATTGAAAATAACAATGAGCCCAAAGGAACTGGTGTTTTTGGGCCAGTAGCTCGAGAAGTTCGAGATAATAAATTTATGAAAATAGCCTCTTTAGCTGACGAACTATAAAGCATGAAGCAAACAATAAAAAAAAGTTTTAAGATTCATATTCGAACAGGAGATCGTGTAAAAATTTTGACTGGTAAACACAGAAACCAGCAAGGAACTGTTTTAAAGGTATTCCCTAAAAAATATCGAGCTGTTGTTGAAGGTATGAATATAGTAGTTAGGCATTTAAAGCCTTCTACTGAGCATCCTAAAGGAACCATCCAAAGGCTACCATCTTCTATTCATATTAGTAATCTGATGTTAATAGATGCAGTAAGCGGATCTGCTACTCGTGTAGGAAGAAAGTATAATGAAGCCGGCAATCTCCAGCGGTATGCTAAAAAAACAGGAAATTTTATAAAAAATGGTTAAGCCTAGATTACAAGAAAAATATTTTGCAGAAGTTATTCCTTCGCTTAAAGATTTATTCGGATACAAATCGGTTATGCAAGTCCCCAGGTTACATAAAATATGTATCAATCAAGGATTAGGTGATGGTGCATCCAATAAAAAATTAATTCAGCTTGGTTTAGAAGAATTAACTGCTATTGCTGGACAGTGTGCCGTGGCTACCCGTGCTAAAAAATCAGTTTCTAATTTCAAGCTTAGGGAAGGTATGCCTATTGGTGTAAAAGTTACCTTACGCGGCAGGCTTATGTATGAATTTCTTGATCGTTTTATATCCATTGCACTGCCTAGGATTAGAAATTTTTGGGGATTGAAGGCCAACGGATTTGATGGAAAAGGCAACTACAATGTAGGCATTCAAGAACAAATCATATTTCCAGAAATTAGCATTGATAAAGTAATTAAGATCAACGGTATGAACATAACTTTTGTTACAACTGCCCAAAACAATGAAACCGCATTTCAACTTTTAAAAGCCTTAGGAATGCCCTTTAATATGGTGCAAGATTAAATTAAAAGGTTATGGCAAAAGAATCAGTCAAAGCAAGAGATAAGAAAAGAAGACATTTAGTAGCCAAATATGCCGCTAAAAGAGCTGCATTAAAAGAGCAAGGTAACTATATGGCACTCGATAAACTTCCCAAAAACAGCTCTCCAGTTAGATTGCGTAATAGGTGTAATATAACCGGTAGAGCCCGTGGATATATCAGAAGATTTGGTATTTCCCGGCTAGTTTTTAGAAAATGGGCTTTAGAAGGGAAATTACCAGGTATACGGAAAGCAAGTTGGTAGTCAGCTAACATATAAGTCTATATACCTGTCTTTATTATTTGTTAATATATAATCACCATGACTACAGATCCAATAGCTGATTATCTTACTAGGATTAGAAACGCCATTAGTGCCAATCATAGGGTAGTAGAAATTCCTGCTTCAAAAACAAAAACAAAGCTTACAGAAGTCTTACAAGAAAAAGGGTATATACGAGGGTATAAGCTGGTCTCTAAGCCAGATAGTGTTCAGCCAGTTATCAAAATTGCTCTTAAATATGATGCTTTTACAAAGCAATCTGCTATTGTACATTTAAAACGTGTGAGTAAGCCAGGGTTGCGTAAATATTCTACTGCTGCTGCTATACCTACTGTTATTAATGGATTGGGCATAGCCATATTGTCCACCTCCAAGGGTATTATGACTGATAAAGAAGCGCGTAAAGTTCATGTTGGTGGTGAAGTACTTTGTTATATTTACTAAAATAAAGAAAAATGTCAAGAATAGGGAAGCAGCCCATTAATATACCGCTAGGTGTTACCGTATCTGCCCTAGATGGTGGAATCATACAGGTTAAAGGTCCTAAAGGTCTACTGCAGCAGCAAATTGATTCAACCATTATGGTTGAGATTTCCGAAGGGTTCGTTAAGTTGATACCCGTTGATGCTAAAAAATCTAAAGCCCTTTATGGTCTTTATAGAGCTTTGATTTATAATATGGTAGTAGGGGTTAGCGTTGGCTTTAAGGTTACCTTAGAGTTGGTAGGGGTTGGTTACAAAGCCAATGTCCAAGGTAGTCTATTAGAATTAAGTTTAGGTTATTCTCATGATATTGCTTTGGTCTTGCCAGAAGAAGTAATGGCTACAGCTGAATTGCCTAAAGGAAAAAATCCACTGGTCCATTTAGAATGTCTAGATAAGCAGCTTTTGGGTCAAGTAGCTGCAAAAATTCGTTCCTTAAGAAAAGTTGAGCCTTATAAAGGCAAAGGTGTCAGGCGTTTAGGTGAGGTAGTGCGGCGTAAAGTTGGAAAGTCTACTAAAAAGTAGCATCTATATTTTTCAATGTTGGCCTATTTTATATTCCTACATAGTAAAAAAATGAAAATAAAGGATAACAAAGTAGCAAGAAGACTTAAAGTTAGGAAAAGCATTAGAAAGCGTTTGCAGGGAACATTCGCCCAGCCGCGTCTTTCGCTTTTCAAGAGTAATACTTGTATATATGCCCAGCTTATTAATGATGAAACAGGCGAAACGCTACTTTCTGCTTCGTTGTATAAATTAAAAATTAGTAAAAATAACGTTGCTGGAGCATTAACATTAGGAAAAGCAATTGCGCAACAAGCGTTGGCTAAAGGTATTACCCATATTGTCTTTGATCGTTCTGGGTATACTTATCATGGTAAAGTCAAAGCATTGGCTGAAGGTGCTCGAGCAAATGGTCTTAAATTTTAGTTAAAAATGATATTAAGTGGTAAAAAACTCAGAGCCAGTAATTATAATCTTGAGGAGAAAGTAGTAGCCATTAAGCGCGTTACCAAAGTAGTAGAAGGTGGCCGCAGATTTAGTTCTTCTGCAGTTGTAGTAGTTGGAAATGGTGATGGTATTGTAGGATATGGCCTTGGCAAAGCAAAAGAGTTAACCGATGCCATTGCTAAAGGTGTAGAGGCAGCTAAGCGCAACCTAATCAAAGTCCCTATTTTACGTGATACCATTCCACATAGTTCAGTTGGCAAATATGGTGGTGGCAATGTTTTGATTCAACCAGCAGCTTCTGGTACTGGCGTAATTGCAGGTGGCGGTGTCCGTATCGTCTTAGAAAGCGTAGGCATTAAAAACGTTTTGTCTAAGTCCCAGGGTTCTTCTAATCCGCATAATGTAGTCAAAGCAACTTTTAAAGCATTGTTGCAATTGCGTGATCCCATAACTATTGCCAAGCAACGTGGCATCACTTTAGATAAGCTTTTTAATGGATAAAATTTTATGGAACAAATTAGAATTACACAGGTACGAAGTTTAATCAAACGTCCTAAATCCCAAAAAGCAACCATTCAAGCACTTGGATTAGGGCGGGTTAATAAAGGTGTTGTCGTTGAAGCTACCCCCCAAATATGGGGTATGGTACGTAAAGTCAACCACTTAGTGGTTACAGAAAAGATATAATAGCTTATGGAATTACATACACTTAAACCAGCAGTAGGTGCTTTAAAGGGTAAAAAGCGCGTAGGTAGAGGCCAAGGTTCCGGTAAAGGTGGAACGGCTACACGTGGTTACAATGGTGCACAATCTAGATCTGGTTATAAAAGAAAGATTGGTTTTGAAGGAGGTCAACAACCACTCCAGAGGCGTATTCCTATGTATGGATTTAAATGTCCGAGTAGAATCGAGTTTACACCTTTAAATCTTTCTACTTTGCAAGCCTTGGCAGAGAAGCATCATGTTTCTTCTATAGATCATATTTTCTTGAGAAAGCATAATGTAATCGGGAAGTATGAAAAATATAAAATATTAGGAAATGGCCAGTTAAACCTTAAACTTTCAGTTGCCGCACATCGTTGCTCAGCTACTGCTTTACAAGCCATTCAAAATCTTGGTGGAGAAGTTATCATGTTGTCAACATATGAATAAGTTATTTAAAGTTATTAAGGATATATTTTTAATAAAAGAACTACGCATTCGTATAAGGAATACATTATTCTTTCTATTGCTTTTCCGTATAGGTAGTATCATTGTTTTGCCTGGTATAGATGTAACCCAAATTTCTGGTCATGCAAAGCGCGTTTTTGGCTTACTCGATAGTTTTTTAGGTGGTTCACTTAGCCAAGTTTCCATCTTTTCAGTAGGCGTTACCCCTTATATCTCGGCCTCTATTGTTATGCAACTTTTGTCGATTGCCTGGCCAAAAATTCAAAAAATACAACGTGATGGAGAAATGGGGAAACGTAAAATTGCGCAAATTTCTCGTATCCTTACTATTTTTATCGCTATTTTTCAATCTTTTCAATATTTATTTATTGCTACAGGTAGTGGAAATGTTTCTATAAGTCGTACTTTTTTTATTTTTATTTCTATTATTATTTTAACCGCAGGTGCCATATTTTGTATGTGGCTAGGTGAAAAGATTACCGATAAAGGAATTGGCAATGGTGTAACCATGTTAATGATGGTGGGTATTGTATCCTCTTTTCCTGCTGCTTTATACCAAGAAGCGGTATATCGTGGCAGCAAGGGTATGTTTCTATTTGTATTAGAGTTATTCGTATTGTTTTTAATTGTGCTTGTGTTAGTTGCTTTTACACAAGCTACACGCAGGGTTCCTATTCAGTATGCAAGGCAATTGAGCACCAGTACCATATATGGAGGGCAGCGTCAATATATACCATTTAAGTTAAATAGTGCAGGTGTAATGCCTATTATCTTTGCCAATCTTTTGATTTTTTGCATTTCATGTCTTTTAGGTTTTTGGAAAGATAAATTTGCTTGGTTGGACCTCATTAGTGGTATGTTGCGCGATGATACCAGTTGGCTATTTAATTTTCTGTTTGCTTTTTTGATTATTGTCTTTACCTTTTTTTATACCGCTATTACCGTCAACCCTGTGCAAATAGCAGAAGATATGAAGCGTGCCAATAGCTTTATTCCTGGTATTACCTCTGGCAATGCAACGGCCCGCTTTTTGGATGGTGTATTAGACAGAATTACCTTGCCAGGCGCTATGTTCTTGGCAATTATTGCTATTTTGCCTGCTTTTGCCCGTATAGTTGGATTAAGTTTTCCTTTTTATAGATTCTTTGGTGGGACTTCTTTATTGATTATGGTCAGTTCGATGCTTGAAACCATTCAGCAAGTTGAAAGCTATTTGTTAATGCGTCGATATGAAGTAATTATTAATAAAGGTGCTAGATTGCAGTAGTAAGTTTTTAATAAAGTTTCCATATTTTTACAGCTATTTGCTATAAATTTAGTATATTAGTCCCAGGAAGGTTCTTGTTGATTATATGATGGTTCTCTTTGTAAAAACTTACAAATACAAGTATATAAGCAAAGTAAAATAAGATTGCATAAAATAATATGGCTAAAATACCTCCTATTGAACAAGGTGGAATAGTGCAAGAAGCATTACCCAATGCAGTATTCAAGGTTGCGCTTAAAAATGGTCATATTGTTAGAGCCCATATTTCTGGGAAGATGCGTAAAAATTATATTAAAATTCTTCCTGGGGATTCTGTTAGAATGGAGTTAACTCCTTATGATTTGACACAAGCCAGGATAGTGCATAGATACAAAGCAACTGAACAGTTACACTAGTTATGAAAGTTAAAACATCTGTTAGAAAAAGAAGTGTAGATTGCAAAATTGTACGTCGGAAGGGTGTATTATATGTGATTAATAAAAAGCAGCCTAAATTTAAACAAAGACAAGGATAAGGTATGGCTAGGGTATTAGGTGTAGACATTCCAGATAACAAGCGTGGCGAGATTGCGCTTACATATATATATGGAATTGGCAGAAGTTCTGCAAATAAGATTCTTCAAGCAGTTCAAATGGATAAAGACCGACGTGTTTCTACTTGGACAGATGATGAGCTAAAAGCTATTAGAACAGCTATTCGTGGTGTATATAAGATAGAAGGCGACTTAAAGTCCGAAATTCGATTGAATATTAAACGATTAGTTGAGATTAAGTGTTATAGAGGCCATAGACATCAAATGGGTTTGCCCGTTCGTGGGCAGCGAACCAAAACCAATGCCAGAACACGTAAAGGAAAGCCTAAAACAATTGCGAATAAAAAGAAAGCTACCAAGTAAAGTCTAATGGTGTCATTAGGTACTATCCCTTCTTCTCTTTAAAGAAAGTTTATAGAGCATTACTATGAAAAATATAGGAAAAAATAAAGTTAAAAAAAAAGTTGTAAAAGTTGGTAAAGAGGGGCAAGCACATATCCAAGCTACTTTTAATAACCTTATTATTTCAATTACAAATGAAGTTGGTCAAGTGATTGCTTGGTCTTCTTCTGGTAAGATGGGCTTTAAGGGATCTAAAAAAAACACACCCTATGCTGCCCAAATGGCATCGGCAGACTGTGCAAAAGCTGCTTATGCGTTAGGTTTACGGCGGGTGAATGTATTTGTAAAGGGGCCAGGCATTGGACGTGAATCAGCCATTCGTGCCCTTCAAGATCATTCTGTAGAGGTGATTTCTATAAGAGATGTTACGCCTCTTCCTCACAATGGTTGCAGGCCACCTAAGCGTAGGCGTCCATAAATGATACAATTTACTATTTATACTATAAGAAATATAGCGTATGGCAAGATATCGTGGTCCAAAAGCCAAGGTTGCGAGAAGATATAACAGTCCGATATTTGGTTCATCTGTTGGTAAGGTATTACAGAAAAAAAATTATCCACCAGGGCAACATGGTAGAAGACGTAAAAGGCGTTCTCAATTTGGGCTTCAATTAATGGAGCAACAAAAAGCAAAGTATACCTATGGATTATTACAACGTCAGTTTAAAAATCTTTGTGAAAAAGCTACTAAAAGTAAAGGTATTACCGGTGAGCTAATCCTTCAGCGGCTAGAGGCTCGTTTAGACAATACGGTTTATAGGCTAGGCATTGCCGCTACACGAGGCGAAGCAAGGCAGATGGTATCTCATAGGCATATTACAGTAAATACTAAAATAGTAAATATTCCTTCTTATACTTTGAAGCCTGGCCAAATAATAGGCATAGCAAAGAAGGCAGAAAAAATAGCTTTGATTGTTTATAATATAGCAAATAGTCCATCCAATAAATATAGTTGGTTGGAGTGGGATCCATCATTGATGGTAGGTAAGTTTCTTGCCTTTCCACAGCGTTCTGAAATACCAGAAGAAATTAATGAACGAAGCATTGTGGAGCTCCATTCTAAATAGTTTTTCTATTGTTTCCTTTTTAAATCAAATAAAGATCCTATATGTCGTTATTAGCCTTTCAAATGCCAAAGAAGATATTTGTGGAGCAAGTTGATGCTTTTCATGGTATTTTTAGTTTTCGTCCACTTGAAAAGGGATATGGTACTACTATTGGTAATGCACTTAGACGTGTATTATTATCTTCTTTAGAAGGGTATGCTATTGTTGCGATTAAAATTCCTGGTATCCGTCACGAATTTTCTACGATTGAAGGGGTACGAGAAGATCTTGTACAAATCATTTTAAATCTTAAGCAGGTCCGCTTAAAAAAAAAATTAGAAGGTGGTAATGATATTATTTCTGTTCGGGTTAATAAACCTGAGTTTCGTGCAGGTGATATTGTAGAAGCTACTTCTTTTTTTGAAGTTTTAAATCCAGATCTATTGATTTGTAGGCTTGATGCATCGGCCAGTTTTGACATAGAACTTCATATAATGAAGTATAGGGGCTATCTTTCAGCTGAGGAGCATAAACCTAAAGAACCAATCTTAGATCTTATTCCTATTGATGCTATCTTTTCTCCTATTATCAGTGTACAGTATCGTGTTGAGAATATGCGTGTGGAGCAACGTACCGATTATGAGCAATTGACATTTGAAGTAAAAACAGATGGTTCTATAACTCCAGAAGAAAGCGTTAGACAAGCAGCTAAGTTAATGATTCAACACCTTAACTTGTTATCTGGTCAGGAAATTGTTGTGCAATCACTAGAGGATGAAACCGTTCAAATATTAGATGAAGAAACAGTAGCTCTGCAAAAAAATCTTAGAACCCATATTAGTGAGCTGCAATGTTCTTCTCGTGTATTAAATTGTCTTAAATCAGCAGGTATTGAAACTTTAGAAGATCTTGTAACCGTAAAAGATTTTGATACTATGAAGTTTAGAAACTTTGGTCGTAAGTCACGTGATGAAATTGATCAACTTTTGGCAGAAAAGCATCTAAAGATTGGTATGGATCTCTCTAGGTATAAATTAGATGGGTAGTTTTTATTTAAAGTTAATTCTATAGTACATTTTAATTAAAAATCGTATTAGTATAAATCAATGAGGCACAGAAATAAAATTAATCGGCTGGGTAGGCCTGCAGGTCATAGGAAAGCATTGCTTATGAATTTATCTAAGTCGCTTATTATGCATAAGCGTATTGTGACCACTTTGGCCAAGGGAAAAGTATTGCGTTCGTTTATTGAGCCTATTCTTACTAGAGCAAAGCAAGATACTACGCATGCTAGAAGAATGGTTTTTTCTCACTTTCAAGATAAAGTCCCCGTAAAAGAGCTTTTCAATCATATTGTTGAGAAAATTGAACAACGTCCAGGTGGTTATACACGCATCATTAAGTTAGCCAATCGTGCTGGAGATAATGCTGCTATGTGTATGATTGAATTAGTAGACTACAATGATATCTATACAAAAGAAGCCAAAGTCGTTAAAACGCCTCGGCGTAGGAAAAAGAAAAAAACTACTCCTCTTGTAGACGAAGTAGTTGCTGAAACAGTTTCTGGTCAAGGGTAAAAATTTATATTTTATTTTTGTCTTTCCTATATCAAAAAGTAGGTAAAACACCTAAAAGCTTTGTAAAAAGTTGTCCTAGGTATAGAAATGTTCTTTTTAGGATAGGCCCTTTTTACAAACTATGGATCAAGCTTTTTTAAATTAATGCAATAGCCACGCGCTTGCAATAGTGCTGCTATACTCGCTGCACATACCCCTTTTCCTAACGAAGCAACGACTCTCCCTGTAACAAAAATATATTGACACATAATCTGTATTCCAAAACAGATACTGCAGAATAGTAATGTTTTGTTGCTTATAATCCATGATGCTACTCTATTGCTTTACCTATAGCGCCAATCAGACCACTATATTAATTGATAATAAGTTTTATACTTACTGGACTGCTCCACACAATCTTATTTTCGTATTTTGCCCAATAGCTAATCTCTAAAGTTTGGTTCCCTGTTGACTCATTTTCATATGCCTCATACATATTGTCTACTAATTTCTGTTTCATTGCTTCAGTAAGCTCCTCTTGGAAGATCAAAAATGTATCATTACGAAACACCGATTCATTTTTACTTTTATTTTCAATAAACTTATTAATTACACAACTATAATCATCCATTTTTGAACTATTTGTCTTTTTCGCTTTAGCGATTAAAAAGCCTCTGTTTTGCCCCTGATCTTTATCTAATTGCTTATGTGTTAATGTAACCTTAGGGAGGTTATAGTCAATATAGGATCCTGACAGAGGATTCCACCAAACAGATTTAGTTAAAGTAATATGTGCATCGTTATTGTCTAAGGTTATATGTATTGGCCCATGCGATTCTGGTATATCTTTTTTAGGTAGCTGCCGGTTTTCTTTTTTTTGTATGGTTATGTTTTCTTTCTGTGTGCAAAATGTAAGCTTGGCGTTTTCTTTAGAAAACAAGCATACAAAATATTCGTAATCTGCTGCACGGTTAAAAAAGTTTATACAAGATTGGTCTAGCAGTTTACCCGAATCAGTTACCAGGCAAATGGTTCCATCGTCGCTTATACCAGCCTTTTGGTTCGATGCATCCAATTTTTTAAACAAAGATTCAATGGTAGCCGTTCGCCAAAGCGTACCTTTTTGTAAAAAAAGCAAAGATTGTTTTAGATAAGGGGGTAATGATGTTACTTGACCATTAACGGCATATTCGATTTTAAAATCAGATAAGGTAACCGCTTGCCTTCTCTTTGATATTTGCTCACTGCAAAGGCTTACATTGAATACTTTTAGATTATGGCCATCATCCCTAAAGAGGATAGTAGGAGGAGCACTAGAATATGATTTTGATCTACCATCAGAGATGATATGTTCCATTTGACTCAAGTAGCAATGTTGATTTTGAATCCAATAACAAATTATCTTGAACTTACCACCTTGAATAGGCGCATGGTCACTTAATAAAGTAAATACTATAGCGCCATCCATTTCCCTTAATGTACCTGGAATGATAGCCATTTCATCATTAAAAGGTGTAGGTACCGTAGGCCATCCATCTTCAGAAGCGATTATTTGCTGAACCAATGGATAAGGATTAATTGATTCTCTAAGCAATATAAAACCCATTTTAGTATCATCTTTTAGGTATGCATTTTGTATCTTACCTTTTAAGAACCAACCTGTGGTATTATTGATTTGTTCTTCAATAGGGTACATAGCTTCTAAACCAATATTTTTATAATTGGGCAGCCATTCATCTTTACTTTTGGCATTCATTTGCACTGAATTAGTAGAAATAATATAATCCTGTGGAGAGGCACCATTTGGGAGGTATACCATATGCACTGCATATGTTTTGGACATTAATTTTTTGTAATCCTGTTCTTGGATCTTAATAATCCATTCGTTTATACCTGTATCAGGTTTGTGCCAATAGATAAAACCATCTTCACCTTGCCATAGTAATGTTTCAACTTTGTCTTTAGCATCTATTGCACTTTTTACTATAGCTGATGCTTTATTAGGCGGCTTAGCACCATCTACTATCCCTATAAAAGCCAATTGACCTTTTAATGGAAGGTCTATATTGGAAATGGTCCCTTTACATTGAACTAAAAAATCTGTTTTTGCACCTCCCATGCAACTGATGCTGCCTAGCTCCTTGCAAGAAGAAAGAGAAAGAATCGGCGTCTTATGCGCTAATGTATGATCCTGTTGTATATCTTTATGGTCTGAAATGGATGTAATAGGTACCTGTTTACAGTTAGAAAAGATGAAGAGAAAATAGTAAGATAGCGACAGCATCAATTTATTTTTGTTGTACAACATGATCAAGATCAATTAATATGGTTTATAG
Source organism: Cardinium endosymbiont cEper1 of Encarsia pergandiella (assembly GCF_000304455.1). Lineage (NCBI taxonomy): Bacteria > Pseudomonadati > Bacteroidota > Cytophagia > Cytophagales > Amoebophilaceae > Candidatus Cardinium > Cardinium endosymbiont of Encarsia pergandiella. The sequence goes on along the minus strand of NC_018605.1, from coordinate 129,595 downwards.
ATTGATAAGTTCATAACTTATTTTAATAATTACAAATGTAAAATACATTTTTAATCAGCAGTATATCTTTACAAGATCACTACATGGATCTTTGTACTACTCAACCATCCAAAACAAAACAATGGCTTCTTGCATCCAAGGTAGCTTCAGGCGAGTCATAGACCAAGAAGGTAGTAACGCCACTGTATCATAGTCCTGATGCATCATCGTGAGATGCCAAAACCTGCTTTCTGATCCATTATCAACCTGCTGTCCAGTCAAAATGCCTATTCTGTTTAGGAAGTAATGGTTCAAGATATTTTCGAGCGTAACATCTTGATATAGCATGGTGTCTTTAAGTTTTTTTAAGCTTTTCCATCGTTTTATTACTTTTTTAATAAGTAGTTCGGTATGGATGGCTATAGGTTCCAATGCGTCAGCAGCTATTAAGCTCTTGACGGCTATGTTTTTTGTACTGCCCTGTAAGGGTTTCTTTTCTAGATGAGCTATCATTTCTGTTTGCGGCTGACCATAGCCATCATCGTTTGCATCTATAGGGCTATAGGGTAGCAATACTGTATCATAAGCTAATCCACAAAGTAGCTTGGGAAGCGTAAGTTGCCATTCTGGACTCTTTAGCTTTCCTGTAACTAAGTATTGCAACAGATAAACTGCATTATGGGCTGCTTGTTCACAAACAAATTCATTGCGTATCATTAGGTTATGGACCTTAAAAAAATCATAGAAAAAAGGCCATAGAAAAACCAATCCAGTATTTTTGGTATAGACCCGTACCTCTTCTGTTGCTAGACTATTTTTTTTAGCTATTTTTTTTTCTAGGCTTGCTGGTAACTGCTCTAATGGATGATTTACTACCATTGATGCGTCAATCCTATTTTGATTCATCTGCTTGATCAGTGGCTTGAGTAAGTTTATGATTTTATTTTTTTGAGGATTGGTACCTTCGTTCGCTACGATTGAAGTAATAACTTGATAAACCGTTTCTTTGGGATAACAGATAGTCAGTAATGTACGCTGTACAAACTCCATTTCTTCCATTTGACTTTTTGTCATTAAATAATGCATAATAGAAATACAGAGTTCTTTTTTCCATCTAGATAGATGGTCATCTGGTATAATAGTGTATGGCAATGAATTGCTTAATAGATCAAGGTAGTGTATTATAAATAGAGATTTTTCTTTTGCCAAACAGGCTATCATCTTTGTAGTAATTTCTTCGCTAAAGTAATATACCATACGTCTGGCTGTCAATTCATGGTTGTCCTGCTCTTTTAATAGTTTTGATAAAGCCAATGGTTGGTCCACCATGGATTGCATCAGTTCATTACCCAATGTAGCCATGGCTAGAGGGTACTGTTGGGAAAAAAAAGATAAGCTTCCATTGAGCAATAGATACAGTTTGGTTAAAATAGGCGTTTTGTAGCCACGTTGTATGGCTTGTTGTTGAATCCCTTTTCGATATTTTTCTTCTAGCCTATGTAATGAAGTGGTTAATTTTTCTACTTCTGGTATCCCTTTGGTATCCTGAATAAAGATTTGAAAAGTTTCCAGTAGTGTAGTGGGTGTGATTTGTAAAACATTACTCCATTCGGTAATGAGTGCTGCAAGCCAATCTTCTTTGGCGATTAATGTTTCAGGTAGTGTTTTCAATACACTATCCCAAAATAGGCCTCTAGTAATATTTTGTTGATCTAGTGAGCCTTCTGTAGCACACCATAATTGGTAGCTTCCTTGTATAAAGTTTGCCAATCCTTTCCCTATATCATTATGGTTTCGAACCAATAATATAAGTTGGCTAGACGTAAAATTTGCAATAAGGCGTCGTCGTACATGTATTTTATCTTGTGCTAAGGAAAAAGTAGGCAAATGATCTATCACATCATTCAATAAAGCGGTAACATCTGTATATTGTTCTAGTTGACCGGTATGTAGAAAAAGGGTCCATCTTTTTGCAATGCGTTGTTGCTTGCCTTGTAAGGAATCGGTAATTTGTTTGTAGAGCGCTGTGCCAATGATTGCCTGTAATCGCTTATCAATAGTTGACAAGTGTTGCGCAACCAGTTGGTCAATTATCGATTGGGATACATCAGCTCCATCAGACCCTCGGACTCTGTGTTTAATAGCTGGCAGCAGCTTACTATAATACAGCGGAAGCAAGGTTTGGTCTAAAGAAAATGTTTCATGTGTAAATAGAAACATAAGGTCTACTTCATCTATCTTATTTAGGTTCAGGGGTGCTAGATTTTTTTTGAGTAAAGAAAAGGCCTCTGCTAGATGGTAATCCGTTGTCTGTTTGGCAGCATCAATCAACTGATCACATAAGATAGTTGGACTACACGAAGTTTGTATGCCAAGATGGCATAATATCCGTTCTATATATTGTTTTTCAGTAGTAGGTGGTATATGAATAATCGCTGCTTTAATAAAAATTTCTTTTATTAACCGGATATTGGTCAGCTGTTCTGTCGATTGCAGTACTTTTGATTGGGTAATGACCTCCTCTAGTCTGTCTAACAGCTGGTCGGAAAAAGGTATAAAGGTCTGTAACAGTTTGTTTAATATTGGTGCTGTCGCATGTTGTATTAACTTTCTTAAGATAGTTGCTTCTTGGCATAAAGATGTAAGTTGATCTCGTATTTGTTGGCATGTTGCATCTCCCAATCGTTTGGCTATTACATAAGCTGGTACCAACTGATCTTTCGGCAATGCATTATAAAGCAAGAAATCTACTACATCAGATAAGTTACTTTCTAAGCCCGAAATAGAATCCCTATTTAAGTAGTTAATCAGTTTCCGATCCGTATGTAGGCTATTATCCTGGTCCACCCTTATTAGACCATTTGATAGAATGGACGTTTGTGACATAGATACCAAAGGTCCCATGATGACTCCTATTGCTGGATGGTAGGTATGCCTGGTACACAGTATGGATAGCTGTTGCTTGTTGATGAGGCCATTCGAAATATATTGCCTAAATAACGATTGCATTGCTTTAAGATAGGCTATTTTAGAATGTTCAAAGGCACAATAGGCCAAACTATTCCCTTTAACAGCGCAGATAGGTGCGATAGTAGCAGCAGTAGCTGTTGCAAGCGCTGCAAAATCAGCGTATAGCGTTACTATATAAGGATCTATAGATTGTAAAAATTTAATAAACAGTGCATCAGGTAAGCGTTTAATCAGTTTTTTCCTGTTTTCTTTTTGTTTAAGCCAGCTTTTTACTAAAGAACGTACACCAGGTTGGTCTATTGCTACCTTAATTTCACCAATAGCTCCGGATCGTTCATCGGCTGCTATAGTAGGATGGATGATCCTTTCTAACGCTTTTAAGAGATTAGATGATCCACCTTCTGAAATTTCAGCTCTATTTAAGTAAGCTGGCTCGGTAGAGGCCAGTTGAGGCTTGGTATCTCTGCCATCTGAATACATGGTTATTTTTCGACCATCTGATACAACGGAGGCTTGTGCTATGGATACCAATGGTTCCATTATAGCTGCTACTGCTGGATGATAGGTATGCGTCGTGCACAATATCGACAAACGTTGGTTGTTGATAAGATTATTCGAAATATATTGCCTAAATAACGATTGAATCGCTTTAAGATAAACTGCTTTAGGATGTTCAAAGGCACAATAGGATAAAGTATTGGCTTTAACGGCGTAAGTAGATGCGGTAGTGGCAGTAATAGCTGTCATGATCTCGCTAAAATCAGCGCATAGCGTTACGATATAAGGATCTATAGATTCCAAGAATCTAATAAATAGTCCATCAGGTAGACGTTTAATCAAATTTGTCCTATTCTGCTTCTTTTTAAGCCAACGCTTTACTAAAGAACGTACACCAGGCTGGTCTATTGCTGCCTTAATCTTATCAATAGCCGAGGATAGTTCGTAAGGGGGCATGGTAGGGCTACTTATTTTTTCTAATACTTTTAATACCTTTTCCTGGGTTTTAACATCATTAAAATGTTCAAAGGCACAATAGGCTAAAGCATTGGCTTTAATCGTGCCAATAGGCACGATTGTAGAGGTAGTAGCCGTTGCGATCTGACCAAAATCAAGTGTTACATAAGGATTTATAGATTCTAAGAATCCAACAAATAATCCATCAGGTAAGCGTTTGATCAATTTTTCCCTGTTTTTCTTTTCTTTAAGCCAGCTTTTTACCAAAGAACGTATACCCGATTGATCTATTACTGCCTTAATGGTACCAATAGCCGCGGATAGTTGATAGGGAGCCATAGTATGATTCCCTATTTTATCCAATTCTTTTAGTACTTTTTGCTGATTGTTATGATATTGATACCAGTATTTCGGTGGCGTTGCAACCATGTCTCGTAACTGAAACAGCAATGCTTTAATAGTTGGGTTATATGAAGATTTTTTGTCATTTTGTTCATAACAAGCGTGTAATTTTTCTAGAATTTTTTCATAGCTGGTAGAAGTTTGAATAGCTGCTTGTTGGAGGAGTATTTGCAAAAAATACATTCGGTCTACTTTATACTTTTGCTGGTTAATAATTGCTAGTAGAGCCATTCCATGCAGTTGCTGTTGTAGCGTATATGGTCTATTGGTCAAAATCCCCGTTTGGTGCAACAGTAGTCCTACTTCGGCTAATATAGGTGTAAAGTACGGTATAGGCTGCTTTAATAAATAAGCAAGCGTATCGGCCACAGTAGTTTGGGAAAAAAGTGCCATACAACGTTGAACAGCTTTTTCTTTTTTCGTTAAATTAGACCAAAGTTGTGCTATGAGCAAGGGGGCATGGTGGAGCAATTCCAAATATGTTTTTTCAATTTGTTTTTCAGAACGCTCGGCCATCCACCAGGCGAAGTTACCTTCTGATAGATAGTGTGCTATTGCCTGCATTTTTGCATTAGGTAGTGGGATTATTTGGTCTGTAGTAGGATTATGTAGTACCTTACCAATCTTTTCTTTTAACTTAAGCATTAAGATCTGTTCCACCTGATAAGGTAGTTGTTTGTCAAGGGTAGATAGATTTAAATCACCTACATCTATTACAAGCTTATCTAAATGAATAATTGCATCATTCGGAACATATTGAGAAAATAATTTTGATAATATAGGCATAATATGCCTATGGACCACTTGATCAAGGGTATGTTGGCGTATATTTTTACTATGCTCATCAAGCGTAATCTCGATCCGACTACGTAGAATAACATGATGGGTTTTTCTAGACATAACCAATTAAGTTAGATATTATACTGGCCTGAAAAAACCAGACAAACTTTTATAAATTTAGTTTCCTATTTTTATCCATCAAATCTTAAATCCTTAATGCGTCTTGCGCTGCTCTTTGCAACGCTTCTACTATGTCATTATCCAGATATTTTTTGGCCAAACAAACATCTACTGTAAGGGTCTCTTTCGCCATATTGGATACATGAACTTTATGGGTATAACCATAGGCTTGTCGTAAATCATAAAGTCGCTCAGCTAGTTTAATGCAAAGTATAAAAAGCTGATCTTGGTTAACTATTTTTTTACGTTGATTATCTATAGAGAGCCCAGATGGCTCTAGATCTTTCCGGTTCTGTATGGAAATAATAGATTGGACAAAAGAAAAAATAGCTAGGCTATAATTAGCCTTAATATAAGAAATAGGCAGATCGGTATAAACAACTAAATCATATAACAAAGCAGCATAGATTGGTTCAGGCGCATAATTTACCCAATCTGTTACCAAACGTGCAATCCCTATTGCACGGACATAGAACAATTTTCCTGATGCATGTCTTCTAAAAGCATAACAACGCCTTAGCAGTAGAAATATTTCATCCATGACACCTATACGGATATTACACATCTTGCAAGCATAGTCATTGAATTTCATTAATACTTCCATAGAAGTATTAATTTCACTTTTATTTACATAACTATTGGAAGGAGCCAAATTGGTAAGCATTGCATCCTGAACAACCTTTACATTACAAGGCAATACCAGTAGAATAGTTTTTTGTTTAGAAGGAGAAAATTGTAAATAACCATAATGGGCACGAATGTTTCGTTCTATTGGCTCTTTTTGTATATTGATTTGTTCTGAACTTGACTGGTTAAGGGCTCCTATTAGTTCTATCCCTTCGGTGATATCCTGATAATAGCTCTTAATGGAAGCAAATTTGGATAGAGGTATATTGCCACTGTTCACTACTAAGGCTATAGCTGGAAAGACTATTTCTGGAGGTTTTTGTTTTTTAATAGGGTTATATTTCTGGTATTTTAATCGAGTGGTATGTAGTTGAATACGTATAGATGCACTTTGTTCTAGGTGCGTAATACGTAAAATAACAGCTACCAATAAATGGATTATCTGGTTGACATCACATACAATCTTAGTAGTCATATCAACATCTCCTTGCACTATACTTAACTGTGGTGCAGATTCCACAGAATCATTTAATCCAGTTTCCAATTCCTGAATCAATTCCTTTAGCCTAATTTCAGTCGGTAATAATCGTAGATGAAACTTAGATTTAGTATGCTCTTTTAAGAATATAGACCAAGTGAAAAATTTATTTACAATAATGTTAAAATCTTCCTTATACAGGGTGTCATCTTCTAAAAATAAAGGAGACTCCATCACTATTTTTACTATTTTATCTAAAAAATTGCTATCTCTTTTTGAATAAGGTTTCTTAGCACGGATGTGCAAATTATGGATCGTTTGTTTTAGTTTTAATGTATAATTTTTCTCTCTTTCTATCTTTTTTTTATCTTTTAAGTAGCGTTTATGTGCGGTATAATCAGCTATTTGGACTTTACAATAAATGATCATAGTAAAAACCAGTGTGCTAAACCCGAATAGAACCACTATATCATCCGTTAACTCGATCAAATTTTCAACATAACACGACACATAAACAATGGCTGAAAATGTAACCGCTAGAACAATCATTCCTAAAGACAAAGGAAATACAAATAAAGCTACAGACAAATGTGCTAGAGATAACTTTAATAAAAATAAATAGTCAGTCACATGCCACCAATGCCAAAGTACATTTATGGGCAGACAAAACATTGCACCAATCAGCCAAGATCGACTGATTTGCCAAGATGGGACTCGGTTATGCGAAACAACCGAATAACCTATCAGCCAAATACCTGCTGCAATTTGCAGTATATACCAGTAAACAAGACATTGCCCTACGTAACTTAATATCGCAGTAGTGATTATAACATAGCAGCCAGTATAGCCTATAACAGTATTACATGGTTCTAGTTTCATCAACTTCTTTTTCAGATAAGAAGCATCGAGTAAGCAAAAAGAGCCGATTATGAATATGAGTAGCAAAAGTTGGAATGGCAACATTAAAAAAATAATAAAAGTTACATGAGACATCTATAGAAACCCACCATTATAAATATATTATATATACAATCAAAGCCAATAATACATTTATATCTACTCATCTGGCAAATATGCAGCAATATAATATATTATTTGACTATCAACGTTAATTATGGATTTATCTACTTGATTTTCAGCTTTTTTAATATTGTATTTTACTGGTATTTTTTTAGTAAAAATTACTTGTTTGTATCAAGTAATTTCTTGACATCAGAATCTGATGACCAGAATAATTTATCTACAGATATTTTTTATACAACTATATAAAATAAATTTTATTAATTTTTTATAATTGATTTTTAAATCAAAAAATAATCTGGTCCATAACGTACGTCGTCAGTAAAAATTTATTACACTTGCTATACAATAAAACTTTATAGGACCAACAAACATGGTTACGATGTCCACTCTATTTTTTTACTTAAAAAATAAATGGTTATACATTTTACTATCTTTTCAAATATCATTCCCTAAAACTTCTAAAAAATTATTTGTAGATTGTAATGTTTTTACTTCTTAATTTGTATATCAAGCTATTCAGCCTATAACAATAGGCACAAGGGTATAAGGATATTTTTATACCGTAGGAAACGTTTTATATGCTAATTTTTAATTTATTTTAATAGTTTCATGCAACTTAACTTTGCTAAGTACCAAGCTGCCGGAAATGATTTTATCATCATTGATAATTTTCAAGATCAACATTATACATATAGTCCTGTTTTAACCAAGCAACTGTGTCATCGGCAATTTGGTATTGGTGCAGATGGTATTATTTCCATTGAAAAAAAAGCAGGTTATGATTTTGCGCTGCTACACTACAATGCAGATGGCAGTCAAGGTGATGGGCTGTGTGGCAATGGCAGTCGGTCAGCGCTTCACTATGCACAAATGTTAGGCATTATAGATCAAAAAGCCTATTTTAATGCTATAGATGGTGCACACATAGGTTGTATACGTAATGAACTGGTTGACTTAACCTTACAAGATGTAACGTCGATTCAGCCACTAGCTAGCGGTTATTTTTTAAACAATGGGACGCGCCATTATGTAGAAATGGTGGATGCGATTGATCTAATCCTTATGGAAGTAATTGGTTTTCCAAAACGGAACATGTACCCGTTTGAAAAAGAGGGCATTAATATCAATTTTGCGCAATTGATTGAACCAGATGCGATACAAATTCGAACATGTGAATGTGGATTAGACTCAGAACCATTGTCGTGTGGTACAGGAGCTGTTGCTAGTGCATTGGTTGCCAGTGCCTATTATGGCTTAAATAGCCCTGTAAAGGTAAGCACTAAAGGTGGTAAACTGCAAGTAACCTTTACACGCCTATCAGATGGTCGTTTTATCGATATTCATTTGGTTGGGCCTGTTTATCAATCTTTTTGTGGAACAGTTCATCCAACTAGCCTACCACCTATTATCGCCTATAATCCACTATAGTTATTTCATGTTTATTTGATCCCATAAATAAAATGATTCATTTTCAAAAATTTACTTTATCCAATGGCTTACGGGTTATTGTGCATGAAGATGCAACTACGCATATTGCAGTAATGAATCTTATGTATGATGTAGGGTCTCGAGATGAATATCCTTTAAAAACAGGTTTTGCCCATTTATTTGAACATCTAATGTTCGGTGGATCTTCTAACATTCCTGCATATGATACCCCCTTGCAGCAAGTAGGCGGTGACAACAATGCATACACAACCACAGATGTAACCAATTATTATTGCGCGCTACCTGCTGTTAACTTAGAAACAGCTTTTTGGCTTGAATCTGATCGAATGCTTGGACTCGCATTTAATGAAAAGTCACTCGAGGTACAACGAAAAGTAGTAGTAGAAGAGTTTAAAGAGCGTTATCTAAACCAACCCTATGGTGATGCATGGCACCATTTGACCAACATGGCCTATACAACACATCCCTATAAATGGCCTACTATTGGCCAGTCATTAAGCCACATAGAAAATGCGACTATGGAGGACGTTAAAACCTTTTTTTACAAATTTTATAGACCCAATAACGCTATTTTAGTAGTTGCAGGAAAAGTGACCCAACAACAAGTAGCAGCTTTATGCAAAAAATGGTTTGAACCCATTCCTGCTGGCCCTTCTTATCATAGATTGTTGCCCCAAGAACCAGATCAAGTACAATCTAGACGAAAGGTAGTGCAGGGTGATGTTCCCTTTCCTGTTTTGTATAAAGCCTACCATATGCCAGCAAAAGGTATGGCTGGTTACTATGCAGCAACCGTGTTATGCAATCTACTTAGTGAAGGAAAGTCTGCTTTACTATATGATAATCTAGTAGAAAAACAACCCCTTTACACCAGAATAAATGCCTATATGACTGAGTCATTAGACCCTGGTCTATTTGTCATTAGCGGAAGCTTGGTCCCAAAAGTTGCATTCGAAGAAGCAGAAAGTGCTTTAGTATCCCTATTCAATCAAATCAAAGCTATTACCCCTGTTGCATTAGAAAAAGCAAAAAATCAGATAGAGGCACAGCTCGTTTTTGGTCAAGTAAATCTAGTAGATCGTGCACAGGAATTAGCCATAGCTACTTTACAAGGTGATACCAACCTAGTAAACAGCCATATTGATTATATTCAACAGGTTGACTTAGAAACCATTCAAGCAATTGCTGAAACGATTTTACAAGAGCAAAATTGTACTACGCTCCACTACCAAACCATGACCCAATTCTAAAATAATATGTTTCAGAGTCTTAGTGCAAATCTAGAAAAGGCGATTAAGTCCTTAAAAGGACAAGGTCGTATTACAGAAATAAACATTGCTGCTACTATAAAAGAAATCCGTAGAAGCTTGGTTCAAGCAGATGTGCATTACAAAGTAGCCAAGCAAGTCACAGATGCTATTAAGCAAAAAGCAATTGGAACCAATGTCATTACATCTGTTTCACCAGGTCAGCTCTTTACAAAACTGGTCCAAGATGCTTTAACAGATTTAATGGGAGGTATACATACTGAAGTTCGCCTCACGGGCCATCCAGCTGTTATACTTGTAGCCGGACTGCAAGGAGCCGGCAAAACAACTTTGGTAGGTAAGTTGGGATATTACTACCAAAAAAAAAATAAAAACCCCCTCTTAGTAGCTTGCGATCTCTATAGACCGGCAGCAGTTGACCAACTTAAAACATTAGGTGTACAACTTAATATAAGCGTTTATACAGAGCCATTAGAACGAAACCCCTATACGGTTGCCCAAAATGCTATTAAAGAAGCCAAAAGTAAAGCACTTGATCTAGTGATTGTAGATACCGCAGGTCGCTTGACTACTGATGAAGAAATGATGCAAGAGATCTGTATGCTTAAAGAACGCTTGACCCCTTCTGAGACACTTTTTGTAGTAGACGCTATGGCCGGTCAAGACGCTGTTACCACTGCACAAGTTTTTAATGAAAAACTTAATTTTGATGGAGTAGTACTCACCAAATTAGATGGAGATGCCCGTGGAGGTGCTGCACTATCTATTCGTAGTGTAGTACATAAACCTATTAAGTTTATCAGTACAGGTGAAAAAATGCAAGACTTAGATCTTTTTCATCCAGATCGTATGGCCAGTCGTATTCTGGGCATGGGTGATGTGATCTCCTTTGTAGAACGTGCAGAAGCAGTGTATAATGAAACACAACAGCGTAGTTTGCAACAAAAGATAAAAACCAATCAGTTTAATTTAGAAGATTTAGATAAACAAATTCAAAAAATTGAAAAAATAGGAAGTATCAAAGAAATGGTTGCCATGTTACCTGGTCTAGGAAAAGCGGTGCCAGCTCTACCTTTAGAGGATGATCTATTTAAAAATTGTAAGGTAATCATAGCCTCTATGACTGTTAAAGAAAGAAGAAATCCCCATATTATTGATCAAAGTCGTCGTGAACGTATTGCACGTGGTAGCGGAAAAACAATCCAAGAGGTTAATCAATTACTTAAACAGTTTGATATGATCTGTAAAATGATGAAAAAAGTACATACAAAAGGATCCAATTTATTGGGTAGCTGGCCATCCTTGCTTAAAAAAAGAGGCTCATTATAAAGCTTATTTTTCTATCTTGTTTTGAAAGAACTAGTCCATACAGTAATGGATATACATCCAGTTTAAATTTGCCAATGAACGACTTTATAACTAAATTTACTTTAGTTAGGCTAACTTTAAATTTATTGCAATAATATTATGAAATTAACCAACCAAAATAAAGAAAACAAAGAAGATATTTTAAAAACTTTTACCTTCGACAACTCAGGCAAAGGCGATCTTTTTAGAACCTTTGGATTTAAAAAATCTGAACAAGACAGTGGTTCTTCAGAATCACAGATTGCACTATTTACATATAGAATCAAACACTTAACAGATCATCTAAGTGTTAAAAAGAAAGATCATGCTGCAAAGTTAGGTCTTTTGAAGTTAGTAGGTAAGCGAAAAAGATTATTAGCCTATCTTAAAAAAGAAGACCTAAGCCGCTATAGAGCTATTATTAACAGCCTTGGCTTAAGAAAGTAGTTGTTTTTCTACTATTTTCAGATATAGTTTAGATATAGTATTTGCTTTTTTTAAAGCTGCTTCTATTTACATTTTTACTCATAAAATTCTGAAGAAAAAGCTTTGTGGTATATTTTTCCTGTGTTCTAATCCATTTGATGCCGTTGTATATCATCACTCCATTGTACCTATATGCTCAGAAAATTAATTTCAAAAACAATCAAATTGCCAGATAATCGGGTGATTACTATAGAAACGGGAAAATTAGCCATGCAGTCCAACGGTTCTGTTGTGGTCCGAATGGGTAATGCGTTGATTTTAGCTACTGTGGTAGCTAAAGCAGCTGCAGAAGAAGAGGCTTATAATTTTTTACCTCTTTCTGTAGATTACCAGGAAAAATTTGCTGCTTCTGGTAAAATACCTGGAGGCTTTCTAAAACGGGAAGGTAGGCTAGGAGATCATGAAATTTTAATTGCTAGGTTGGTCGATCGTGCCATTCGTCCTCTTTTTTCAAAAAAAATTAACAGTGAAATTCAAGTAAATATATCCTTAATATCTGCGGATGAAACTATTTTACCAGATGCACTTGCTGCTTTAGCAGCTTCTTCTGCTTTATCTGTTTCTTCTATTCCATTCAATGGGCCTATTTCAGAGGTACGTGTGGCCCGTGTAGATGGTATTTTTTTAATCAATCCACCACCTAGTTTACTTGAAAAAGCGGATATGAACCTTATGGTGGCTGCTACTGATGATAGTATACTTATGGTAGAGGGAGAAATGGATGAAGTGCAAGAAGCAGATATGATAGCAGCCATGCGTTTCGCCCATGATGCCATTAAGCTACATTGTCAAGTGCAGCGGGAGCTTATGGCAGCTGTTGGTATCGAAAAAAAGACCGATACGGCCAGCGATCTACCTACTACCCTAGTTTGTGAACCTGCGTTACGTGAAGCCATTTATGCTGATATGTATGCTGTTGCCAAACAACATATCCCTTCCAAAACTTTGCGTAAAGAGGCTTTTATGGCGGTAACACATCGTTACAGTTCCGCACTGATGCAGGACCAAAATGGTCAGGAAACCTCTGTTGATCAGCAAAAAGACTTTCTACTTGAACTCCAAAATCACGCTATTCGAGCACTTATTTTAAATGAAAGCATACGTTTAGATGGCCGCCGATTGGATCAAATTAGATCGATCGAATCTGAAATAGATTACTTGCCATCTGCACATGGTTCTGCCCTCTTTACAAGAGGTGAAACACAATCCCTGACTACCGTTACGCTTGGCAGCAAGTTTGATGAGCAAATCATTGACAGAGCTATGGAAGATGGCTATAATCGTTTTATGCTTCATTATAATTTCCCTGGCTTCTCTACTGGAGAAGTTAAGCCGAATAGAGGGCCTTCTCGTCGAGAAATAGGCCATGGAAATTTAGCCATGCGTGCATTAAAAGCCGTTTTACCTCCTGATAAAGAAAACTTGTATACTATACGTGTGGTATCAGATATTCTTGAATCAAATGGCTCTTCTTCTATGGCTACCGTTTGTGCCGGTTCATTGGCCCTAATGGATGCAGGGATTCCTACTAAAGCAGCTGTTGCAGGGATTGCCATGGGAATGATTACAGATCCCACTACAGGACGTTTTGCTGTTTTATCTGATATTCTAGGAGATGAAGATAGCGTTGGTGATATGGATTTTAAGGTAGCAGGTACCCAACAAGGGATTACAGCATGCCAAATGGATATAAAAGTCGCTGGTATTTCATATGAAATGCTAGAAAAAGCGCTCCATCAAGCTAAAGAAGGTAGGTTGTATATCCTGCAAAAAATGGAAGAAACCATAGCCATAGCGCGTCCAAACAGCAAGCCACATGCTCCTAAAATTGTTACTATAGAAATTGAAAAAGAGATGATTGGTGCCATCATTGGACCAGGAGGAAAGGTCATACAAGAAATTCAAAAAGAGACTTATACCAATATAGATATTGTTGAAAAAGGCTATAAAGGAATTGTTACTATATTTGCTACAAATCAAGAAATGTTGCAAAACGCGGTTGGTAAAATAAAAACAATTACCGCTAAGCCCTCTATTGGTGAAGTATATGTGGGTAAGGTTAAGTCTGTGCTAAACTACGGTGCATTTGTAGAATTTATGCCTGGGAAAGATGGATTTTTACATGTTTCAGAAGTTCGATTAGAACGCATTGAAAATTTAGAAAAAGTATTAGAAATCGGAGAAGAGCTACAGGTAAAACTTATTGGGCTAGATCCTAAAACAGGCAAATATAGATTGTCACGTAAGGTATTGCTCTCTCCTGATGCGATAGCAGCTGGTGGGTAGTAGATGGCATTAATATAATTTTACATTTATTTAATTTAGTAAACTATGAGACAACTAAAGATAAGTAAGCAAATTACAAATCGTGAAAGCCAGTCCTTAGATAAATACCTTCAGGAAATTGGTAGGGTTCCATTACTTAGTGCTGATGAAGAGGTTGAGCTTTCCAAGAAAATTAGAATGGGGGATAGGGAAGCTTTTGAAAGACTGACTAAGGCCAATCTTCGATTTGTAGTTTCTGTCGCTAAGCAGTATCAAAATCAAGGATTATCTTTGAGTGATTTGATTAATGAAGGTAATCTTGGTTTAATTAAATCTGCTCAGCGTTTTGACGAAAAGAGAGGATTTAAGTTTATCTCTTATGCCGTTTGGTGGATTAGACAATCTATATTGCAAGCACTAGCTGAACAGGCTAGAATTGTACGTTTGCCATTGAATCGGATTAGCTCACTTAGTAAAATTTCTAGAACTTTTTCTCGATTGGAGCAAAAGTATGAAAGAGAACCAACGGTTGAGGAATTGGCTGAATTTTTAGAAATTGATCCAGAAGAAGTCCGTGGTGCTTTAAAAGTTGCAGGAAGGCATATTTCTGTAGATGCCCCCTTTCTACAGGGTGAAGAAAACAGCTTATTAGATGTATTGGAAAGCGATGTAGAAAAAAAGCCAGATAGTGAATTAATCAATGATTCTTTGTGTAAAGAAATCCAACGTTCATTGGCTGTACTTACGCCTAGAGAACGTGATGTACTCTGCTATTATTTTGGTCTAAACAATACAGAAATACTGACCCTAGAAGAAATAGGCGCTCGCTTTGGCCTAACCCGAGAGCGTGTACGCCAAGTAAAAGAAAAAGGTATTAAAAAGCTAAAGGCTGCAGTTAGTAGTGAAACACTCAAGTGCTACCTAGGATGATGGCGTAAATATTGTTTAATCTATATCATATACACAACAAATGTCTCCTATACAACTGGTTATTATTGGAGGCGGTCCAGCGGGTTATACAGCTGCCATCTATGCTGCTCGGGCGGGCCTACATCCGGTTCTATATCAAGGCCCTAATCCAGGTGGTCAATTAACGATCACAGGAGAGGTAGAGAATTATCCTGGCTATAGAAATGGTATAGCCGGTCCTGCTATGATGGAAGATTTTCAAGCCCAAGCAGAACGATTTGGCACTGTAGTTAAAACGGGTACCATTACCCAAGTAGATTTTGCTACCTATCCACGCCGTTTGACACTAGATAGCGGTGCAAGTGTGTTGGCTCAATCTGTTATTATTGCTGCGGGTGCATCTGCAAAATGGTTGGGTTTACCTGCAGAAAAGCGGCTATATGGCAGAGGTGTCTCTGCCTGTGCCATTTGTGACGGTTTCTTTTTTAAAGGTAAAACGGTTGTAGTAGTTGGTGGAGGAGATACCGCTGCAGAAGAATCCCTTTATTTAGCGAACCTTTGCCAAAAAGTACATTTATTAGTGCGTAAAGGCCACATGCGTGCTAGTAAAATTATGCAAGAACGTATTTTTAAAAGATCCAATATTCAAGTTTCATTTCATACAGAAGTTAAAGATATAATAGGCCAAGAATCTATAGAAGCAGTAGAAACTATGCACACCCTATCTAGGACCATTATCCTTATAGAGGCTACTGGTTTATTTGTTGCGATAGGCCATCAACCCAATACTTTGCCCTTTGTACCTTGTATAGAGGTAGATAAGCAAGGTTACATTCAAACAAAACCAGGCACTACGCAAACCAATATTCCTGGCGTTTTTGCGGCTGGAGATATTCAAGACCCTTATTATAGACAAGCTGTCACAGCTGCTGGAACCGGTTGTATGGCTGCACTAGATGCGGAACGTTTTCTAAAGGAAACAAGTGAAGATTTTTTAAAAGAAATCAATTAATGTTCCTTTCGAAAAACACTTACGTACAATCATTATTTTGGTTGTTGCTTAGTATATTTGCAAGTTGTTTGAATGATTTGGTAACCAAATTGCTCATTACAGAGCTATCTTCTTGTCAAGTTTGCTTCTTTCGGTTTATATTGGGTAGCTTGGTATTACTACCTATTATGTACTATAAGGGGAAAGACGCTTTCAAGACACAACGCTTGCCCCTACATATTTTTCGTGGTCTATTTTTATCGATTGGAATGGGGCTATATGCCTATAGCCTAACCAAAATGACCATCAGTAGCGCAACGGTAATAGGATTTACCAATCCTATTTTTGTGCTTATCTTAGCAAGAATCTTTCTTAAAGAGGTCGTGGATTGGCCCATATGGATGGCTACCTTATGCACATGTGTAGGGATGGCCTTAATATTGCGTCCTACTACCTATAATAGTGCTGCTTTATCGTGCATCCTCGCAACTGTTGTTTTTGCCTCATTAGACATTATAAATAAAAAATATATTGCATATGAGCCTATCCTTTCCATGCTTTTTTTCTCTAATTTGATCGCCTCTTGTTGTATGTTACCAGTAGCTTGCTACTATTGGAAAGTACCTACCTTATTTGAACTATGTTTTTTAAGTATACTGGGCATTGGTAGTAATTTAATTCTTTATTTTTTATTAAAAGCTTTTCAGCAATCAAAAGTAGCTTCCTTAGCACCTATGAAGTATACAGAATGGGTCCTTTCTATCTTACTCGGCTATCTTTTTTTTCAAGAGTGGCCCACCTTAAGTGCTTTCTTAGGAGCAGCCATTATTGTTTCTTCTACTTGCTTTATCTTATACTACCAAAATCGCTAATCAAACGTCCCTAGTCCCAAAAAGTTTGTTTAAAATTCATATTATTATTTAGTATTGATAATCAATTTATATAGTCATTTGTATGGGTTATTTGATTATTTATTTTATATGATAAAAAATACCTAAAAGCAATAGTATATTCAAGCAGCACTACGTTTATTTTTCCTTTAGCATATTTTTTATATTTTTTTTATATTAATTACGTTGGTTATTTTATTATAGCCATCATATTACATCACATAACACAAACAAATATATTTTTGAAAAAAACAGCAGCATGCCAAAAGCGTTCTCGACGCTTTTCAAATATTTTCTACGGTTTTATTGATGTATGTGCCTTATATAGCAAAGTTCTATTTTTAAGGCGTTGTTATTGTAAACAACAAATAACTTAATTCAGCATAAAGGTGCATATGTTTATTCAACATTAATACAATACTACTAAAAATAAAGATAAAAATAAGTATATATTTTTTACCATTACTTTACAAAGTTATGATCATGCAGCACATTTTATTACAGAAAGTTATCATATGCTATTTATCTGTTATGTTTTATATAACAGTTGTAGCCACTGGGTGTAAACGCCACCCCTCTAATCTAACCAATATCAATATAGTAACAGAACCCACAGCCCTACAGGCTGAAAAAGTAACAGCAGGTGAAACTACATCTAATGCGCTGCCATCTGTTAAAGGTCTTTCAGGTTCACTTAGCCAAGAAGAAAAAAAGGAAGAAGAAGAGGAAGAAGAGGAGGACAATATACAAGAGTTAGTAGAAGCAGAACAAGTGCTAGAAGCAGAAATAAATCTTTTACGACAAGAAGTAAACGAAGGAAGTCAAAATCCAAGCGCTCCTTGTCAATGGTGGGATGAAGAAATCTATTCATCTAATAATCAGTGCTTTACTTCTGAGTATAGTCAACAGCCTGATTCATATAACTTTTCCTCAACTACTTTTGCTCCTGATTCGCCGCCTCCTCCATACGAGAGTCATCAGTTTGGTAATGTCCCAACTTTTGGTACTTCATCTAATGCTAATATAGGTTTAAAACCTATATGCAATCCAAATGATTTAAAAGATGCATTAAAGCATCCAACATGTAAGTATCAATATCTCACACTTTGTTTAGCAGAACTTAGGTGTCTAAAACCAAAAAAAATATTTTTGTTGAAAATAAATGGAAAACAGTTAGATTTTCTTGAAGAAAAGCTAAAAAAATCAGAACATAAAAAAGCCATTTTAGAGCAAACAAAGCATGCAATATCTTTAGATCAAACCTTTCTTTTTGATACAGAAAGCGTAATTAAAATTATTTCTATAAGCATTGCAATACGAGAATATGAAATAAAATATTTGAAAAAAGTCATTCAAAAAAAGCAAAAAAAGCAAGAAAAGAAAGCATTCGATCATACAAATGAGCCAAATCTATCTCAAGGTTCATGTACTAATGGTACTAATTTATATCCAGATTTAACCCAGATTACATAGTCTATGTAGGCCAATAGTTTGCTAAAAGGTATAGGTTGCTTCTTGGAATAGGGGTAAAGCGGCATCTTTTGCTGAAATAATTTCCGGTTTCCCATAATCTTCCCAAGGAATATTTAATGTGGGATCATTAAAATGAATGCCTTTTTCTGCATTTGGGCAATAATAGCCATCGCACTTATAAGCTACTATAGCCTTATTGCTTAAAGCTATAAAGCCATGCGCACAACCTACCGGTACAAAAAGCTGATGGTTGTTTTCTGAAGAAAGTAAAAAACCTTGCCATTTGCCAAAAGTATCCATTTTTTTACGTAAGTCTACTACTACATCCCATATAACACCCTCTACCACCCGTACCAATTTGGCTTGTCCATAAGGCGCCAATTGATAATGGAGGCCACGAACGGTTCCTTTTTTAGATAAAGATTGATTCTCTTGTACAAAAGCAGCCTCTAAGCCTATTGCTTTGTATTTTTCTTGATGGTAAGATTCAAAAAAATAGCCCCTTTCATCGTAAAATACATCAGGCTTAAATAGTAACAGGCCTGAAAGGTATGGTGCTTCTAATGGCATAACTTATCTAATGGGTATGAGTAGACTACAAATATATATTTTTTTTTATTTTCAAAACTGTTTTTTATATAGGTAAACAAATTGAAAAAGTTTATATAAAAAAATTAGAACCGATTACTTTAAAAATTCGTAACCCAACACAACGCCTAGGCCATTGATACCTAGTATCAACCCAGATTTTCCTCTAAATTCAATGCCAAAATCCCAGACTAAATTCCAATTAACCTGCTGATTCCTAATTGGTTGAGGGCCTGCGTTATTGGGATGAATGGTAAGAATAGAAGCATGTAACTGCGATAACACATCCTGAATTATCTCTTCTATAGAATAGAGTAGATTATCTTCTTCACCTAAACCAGGACATTGTTCTAATCTGTTATACAATATATCCTTGATCTGAGAAGTATCAACATGAATAGGACAATATTCTGCTTTTTTTATAATAGGAAGCATACATATTAAACGAGGTCCTCCGTAGCATATCCATCTGCGACTTTTTTCTGGATACAATCGTAAAAACAGAGGTATACTTATTGCGTGAAATTCTATATTACCGCAAGCAATGTGCAGTGTATAGCCTTGATATGGACGCGATAAGGCAGCCGATAATACTTTGATACAACGGTGCCCAAAAGCAAATATATCTGGATTGCATTCCTGTTTACGATCCAGTAAAAAATCTACTGTATAAAAAGAATTGTAGCTATAAAACAATCCGGTTTGAAGGCCTATTCCATTTAGGGGATTCCATTCTACAACAGGACCAATCGCTATTTCGCTGCCAACTGCCCAATGTGCTTGAATGACTTTTTTAGTACACTTGGCCCAAGTTACTATACCAATATGAAAAATGGATGACTGGTTTTTGTCCAAAAAATCATTTTTCTGGCCTAGATTTGCATGAGGGGTTGTAGCAAAAGTTAGATGGTGGCTTACCCATCCTATCCACCACGCAACAAGTCGCCCAAAGGCTTGTACTTTTTTTGCCTTAATCATTTGATATATATGCTTTCTATTCCTACTGAAACTTATTTATATCTAGTGAATTATGGCTCGATTAAATCTATCTAATTATTAAAGCAAGACTATAGGTCAAAAATTTGTCTAAGTAATTTAGTAAAAAGACCTAGAAAATTTGCACTAAAAAAATAAGGTGAAAGCAACGTGCTACTATTTAACTTAGACAACTCTATTTGGTAGCATAAGGACCATATAAATATTTCTTAAGACGATTTATCAACTACTTGAGTGATTTTATGAGTTAGATCGTCTTGATCATATAGCCCATTGAGTCTTTTTTTAAAAAGACTCAATGGGCTATATCTATTTTTTATTTATCTAAAAATGATACTATCTCCTTAGTTAGATAACAACTTGGTGCCATCAAAACCCAACATAAGTCCTAGTCCATTCATTCCTATTATAAATCCAGACTTTGTATTGTAGGCAAAGCCGAAATCCCAAGTGTAATGGATGCCAATTTTAAGGTCATTGGCTGTTTGCTCATCTGACTTAAGCGCTTCGAATATTTTGTCCAATTTACCTTTTAAATCTGATTCACTATCAGAAATACGAAAATTGTCATAATAAAGTTGCTTAGCCTTAAAAGGGATAATCAAACGAGGTCCTATATGTAATACAAATTGTCGGTCACTTCCTGGATAAAACCGAATAGACAATGGAATACTAATTGCATGGAATTTAACGGCATCATAATCGATGACCCTCCAGGTGGGAGCGTCTTTTATTGGCGTAGTCTTACCAGACCAACCGTTTACTAAATTTTTCCCCCATATACCTATTGTGCCCAAACGATTGTGAGCGTACATCACCCCTGTTTGAACGCCTATTCCATTCAACGGCTTCCACTCTATAAAAGGACCAATTGCATTTTCAGAACCCCAACAAAAACGTTTTTTAATGTGCTTTATGGCGGCTTTCCCCCAGAATTTTACACCAAAATGTAGTGGAAATTCTTCATTTAAATCGAAAAATCCACCTTGCTGTGTTTCATTAGCTTGAAGGGGGGCAGCAAAAGCAGGGCCATGAGTGGCCAAATATATTATGGATAATCCAACCAGTTTTGTAATCTTTTGTATCGTCTTTTTCATTGTATTGCTATTTAAAGTTTAAAACTACTCCAATGTATATCTTAAAAATAGGCAAATCACATCCTTTAAATAGTTTCTAAAAATATTTTAGATAAAATTAGTTTATGCCGAAACTACTAAACGATTATACCGGTATCTACATCTAAATTGGAGCAATATAAATTTACTGCATTTGAGTGAAAATTAAAAACTATTCATGCCATACATCTACTTGTGTAATCGTATATTTAGAGAGCAATATTCCTTTTGATTTTGGGCTTTTAACGGCAACTTTTTCCAAATCGTACATGATCGAGCGCTTTTCATGACCAGTAGCGTCTACACAATAATGCAATTGCAATTTAGGGGCTGCCGCAGAAGTAACCTGTTTTAAAATACAAATATCTAATTCTGAAACAAATATATTATATTTTTTATCTAAAACCCGCTTATCTATTACAAACCGTTTCACAAAATAATTTTTCTGTATCGTATTATAATAGACCACTGATAGCAAATGGCCATCCCTTAAAGGCTCTATAAGGAGCACCTGATCAGGAGCTAGTTGAAAGGAAATTGGATAAGTAGTAACCATATAGTCACCTGATTTAAAAACCAAAAGTATTTTATCCGTTGGTCCCAACATACCCAGTAATTTTCCGCTGCCATTAGGCGCTATCTGACCTGTAGCGCCATCGTACCAAAGTGCTACTTTGGCTAGTGTAGAGCGAATTTGTCCTTTGCGTTGTACCTTATAAATCGTATGTTTGGTCAAGATATTCCCTTTTGCGGTACGTCCCTTTATCGCTAAATCGGAAAAATTAAATTCAAATTTCTTTTTAGTGGTTCTACTTATAGGAGAAAGGATAATGGTAACGGTTTCTGCTGCTCCATTGGGATCATCACTTACATAGACTACTCTAGAACCGGCTGTGCCTAAAGTTACATTGTAGGTTTTGTCACGTGTGATGGCCAATACTTGAAATCGTTTGGCAAAAGCAATACCCGTTGCACCATCTATATAAATTAAATTGTAACAACGTTTTGTATCTTTTTTTTCATAAATGGATACATGTATAATATTTTTGCCTATAAATAGCTTATCTGTTACCTTAGTGATCACATATTGACCATTTTTACATATTACAATCACATCATCTATATCAGAACAAGCTTCTACAAATTCTTCTCCTTTAAGCCCATAACCTATAAAACCTTCTTTGCGATTTACATACAGTTTGTAATCCTTTACTACTACCTCATGGGGTGCAATAGAGTCAAAGCTGGTTAAAATGGTTTTGCGCGCTCGGCCTTTTCCATATTTTTGAAGTAAGTGGCTATACCAGGTTATGGTGTAATCCTTTAAGTTTTGTAAGTGGGCCATGGTGGTAGCTAACTGGGTTTGAAGTTGGGTTAAGCTTTCCTGTGCACGAAGACTATCATATTGTGAGATGCGTTTGATTTTAATCTCTGTTAAACGGACCAAATCTTTTTCTACAATCGGCCGATTCAATTCATAAGGTTTAAGCTGGCCTGCTATAGTGGTAAGTATGGCCTCCCAGGTTGCACATCCCTCTATCTTTCTATAGATACGGTTTTCTATAAAGATTTTTTCTAAACTGGCAAAAAACAATTTTTCGCTTAATGATTGCGCTTCTAAAAGTAATTCTTGTTCCAACAAATGCGTTGTACGGGCTACAGTATAGGCCAAAAGATCAGACACGGTTACAAAAACAGGTTTTTCGTCTTGAATGACACAAGCATTAGGCGCATAACTTACCTCACAATCTGTAAAAAGATAGAGTGCATCTATAACCGTTGCTGCCTGTTGACCAGGTAATAGATGAATTAGAATTTCAATATGGTCTGCGGTATTGTCAACCACATTTTTAATTTTTATTTTACCTTTTTCATATGCTTTTAGAATGGAATCAATTACACTAGTCGTAGTAGTACCGTAAGCGATTTGGCTGATGGCCAATGTTTTCTGATCTCGGACTACAACAGTGGCACGTATGCGAACTTTCCCTCCTTTTTTACCCCCATTGTAATCTGTACAATCTACCAACCCACCTGTTGGAAAATCTGGAAATAAGCAAATGGGTTTACCTTGCAGCAGATCTATAGAAGCCTCTATCAGCTCTATAAAATTATGGGGTAAAATTTTAGTAGCCAATCCTACCGCAATGCCCTCTACACCTTGCGCAAGCAATAAAGGAAATTTAACAGGTAAAGTACGGGGCTCTTTTTTTCTACCATCGTAAGCGAGTTGCCAGATTGTAATCTCTGGACTATACAAAATGTCCTTTCCGAATGGCGCAAGACGGGCTTCTATATAGCGGGCAGCTGCAGCACTATCTCCTGTCCGAGGGTCGCCCCAATTCCCTTGTGTATCTATCAATAATTCTTTTTGACCTATTGCTACAATGGCTTCTGTAATGGAAGCATCACCATGGGGATGGTATTGCATGGTTTGTCCTACAATATTGGCTACTTTATTGTAACGGCCATCATCAATAAGTTGCATGGCGTGTAGAATCCTACGCTGTACAGGCTTAAGGCCATCTTCTATGGCGGGCACCGCACGTTCCAGAATCACATAAGAAGCATAGTCTAAAAACCATTCCTCATACATTTGCTCCATAGACCCTTTGGAAGATACTATCGCTTTGTACGCTGTACCATTCGAGCCATTTGGCACATCACCTATTTGGTTCATAATTTTCAAAAAGAAAGATATTACCCAATGGATTAGGCTTTAATCCTTTGCGCAGCTTCTATTAGAAGTTCTATCGCTTTTTCCCTTCCTTCGAATCCCTTGACCTTCACCCATTTTCCCGTATCTAAGTCCTTATAATGGCTAAAAAAGTGTATCATACGCCCTTTTAAGAGGGTGTTTAACTGTCCAATGTGGTCAACATGCGCAAATTCAGGAGCTATTTTTTTGATGGGTAATGCAATAATTTTTTCATCTAAACCAGATTCATCTTCCATCAATAATACACCAATAGGTCTGGCTTTAATGACTGCTCCGGATATAATCGGATAGTTGGCTGCTACGAGCACATCAATGGGATCCCCATCTCCGGAAGCGGTATGGGGTACAAAGCCATAGTTACAAGGATAATACATTGGCGTTGCCATAAATCTATCTACAAATAAAGCACCCGAAGACTTATCCATTTCATACTTTACAGGATCATGATGCATTGGAATTTCAATGATGACATGCAAATCATTTGGGAAATCTTCTCCTAATGAGATCTTTTCTATATTCATGCTCTTTCAAATTAAAATTAAAATAAATAATTGGTAACGTCATATTAGTTGTGCTTTTGCCAAGTAGGAAAGCATGCACTGGTAAATTTTGCCAATTCTTTCTCTAAAAGGCGCTTCATGATCACTATAAAAAATATTAAATCAAGTCAATATTTAATTTTATAAAAATTAACTTTTATATAAAAACGCTAACAATCAATAGATAGTAGTATGTTTAACTAACTAATATCAAAAATAAAACTAGATTTAATCTATAAGGTATGGCCAAAATTATAATATACCTCCATCATAATGTCCTAATTATATTGTATTTTTTCAAAAAACATACCTAATGTGGCGTTATTTTTTCCTTCCTTTGTATTTTTTGTTTCCTCTATATGATAAGGGATGGAAGTGGTCTGATTTGATCATGATAGGGGTAAAGAACGCTTATTATCTATGTTTACTGTAACAATACAGGTATTATCTATACCCACTGTAGCAATATTTTGGTTAATAATAACTATATTTGTCTTTCTACTTTTTTAAAAAGTATCATGAGGTCAGCTGTATATTTATGGCTGATGATGCATATAGATTTTTCTTTGCTTTATTTGTTGTATATGGTGCTAGATAGAAATAAAATTGTTCGATTGTTGTTGATGTCAACAGGTTTACTGATTTATTTTTATTTCTTTAACCCTAAATCGGAAATGCGCCCCGTTGCATCTCCTGCTGCTGCTGCTACAGATCAGACAATGCTTCCGTTGAATAGAACAAATGGAGTTAGTCAGCTGGCTTCTACTCCTTTTGCGGTGGCACTTCAGGGAGAAGAAAAAGATATCACAGTTGAAAATGAGTTGCTTAAAGTAGTATTGAGCACAAAAGGTGGTACTATAAAAAGGGTTGTACTAAAGCAGTATAAGGATACAAGTGGCAAAAAGTTGGTCTTATTGGATGAACAGAGCAGTCATATGGGCATTTCTTTTCCCTATCAAAATCTACGTGTAGATACTAAAGATTTATATTTTCAAACCCAGTCCAGCCCTGTTTATAAGCTTAAAGAAGCTGAACAAGCTACAATAGTTTTTCGATTGGTATTAAATTCCTCTCAATATTTGGAACAATCGTTTACTTTTTCTGGTGCCAGCTATCAAATCAACTATGATTGGCATGCTGTGGGCATGGAACTTAATGCAAATACGCAGGCTAATTTTTGTTGGGATATAGTTATGAAAAGTTTAGAAACGGATGCAAAAGCAGATACTGCTAGAAGTACCGTGCAGTATTATTTACAGGATCAGACTTTTGATAAGCTCAAAGAATCGTCAACAGAAGTTGAAAAAAAGCATATAGGAGTACCCATCAAATGGGTGAGTGTGAAGCAACGTTTTTTCTCATCTGCCATTGTGGCTGGTGATGCTTTTAAGCTAGGAGACCTTTGTATGCAACCATCGGTCTCTTCAAATGTTACGAAGTCTGTTGCTTTATCTCTGTCCTTGTCAGACAAAGATAAAGCGCGTGGCCAATTCGTGTTCTTCTTTGGACCCAATGATTATAAAATTCTGAAAAAGGTTACAAAAGGATTTGAGCAAAATATACCTTTGGGGTGGGCTATTGTCAAATGGGTCAATAAAGGGCTGATTATTCCACTCTTTTCTTTCCTGGAAAAATATTTTTCCAATTATGGATTAATTATTTTCTTATTGGTTTTTATCATTAAGTTGTTATTGGCCCCTCTTGCTTATAGTTCTTTTATCTCTATGGCTAAAATGAAACTTCTAAAGCCGGAATTAGATAAGATAAAAGAAAAATATAAACATGATCTACAACAAGAACGGATTCAGCAAGCTGCTTTTTGTAGGGAATTAGGTATTAATCCTTTAAGTGGTTGTATACCTGCTCTGCTTCAAATGCCTATTCTGGTGGCTATGTTTAATTTTTTCCCTCATGCCATTTCGCTGCGGCAAGCCTCTTTTTGGTGGGCAAATGATTTATCAACTTATGATAGCATTATGACGCTTCCTTTTACCATACCATTCTATGGCAATCATGTGAGTTTGTTTACATTATTAATGGCGCTATCAAGCATTTTTAGCAACCAAAGTGGTCCAAAAGAGGGACCTATGAAGGTACTATCCTATACAATGCCTTTTGTTTTTATGGTTATCCTAAATACATGTCCTGCTGGATTAAGTTTTTACTATTGCATCTTTAATGTGATGAACTTGTTACAGCAAAAACTTATAAATCACTGGGTGGATACAGATGGTATCAAAGAAAAATTGATGGGTAGACAACAAAATGCAAAGCAAGGTGCTAAACTTTCTTTTCAGTCTAGGATTGCTTCGGCTATTGAAGCCAATAATAAGAAAAAAAATAGGTCGTAATGGTATTGCATCGATCTATGATTTTTTTGTACTACTAAGACATAATTAAGTGCTAGGTCGAAGTAATCTTCTAGTCTTACATCTATGATTGCACAACTTATAGGACAATTATTATATAAGGAGCCCACTTATGTCATTTTAAATGTAGGGGGAGTAGGGTATGGCTTGCATATTTCTTTATATACTTTTGATCAAATAAAGACTTTAGATAATTGTAGCTTGTTGACGGTTATGCAAGTAAAAAATGAAGCGGCTACCTTATATGGTTTTTATACATTAGAAGAAAAATCATGGTGGTTACAGCTTATCTCTGTTGGTAGCATTGGTCCTAGGATTGCCCTGACCATCTTATCTTCGCTCAATCCAGCTGCTTTACATAAAGCTATTTTACGTAAAGATGAACGTTTGCTTATCTCCATTAAAGGCGTTGGCGCAAAAGCTGCGCAACGATTGATACTAGAACTCTCGGATAAAGCCCAAAAGTTGCATGATATCCAAGATACCTTGGTACCACAACCAATCGAAAGCAAAGTAGATCAAGATGCCATAATGGCTTTAACTAAATTAGGGCTTACCCAAAAAGTTGCAGAAAAGGCCATTGCAACGGTACGGGCAGAGACACTGACCCCACTTAGCCTCGAAGAACTTATTAAAAAAGCGTTGCAGCCACATGCCTTTAAATAAAAAAACAAGCATATGAGACCCTAGCGGTTATTACCATAAAACTGTAAAATAAAATTTTCAGGCTCATACAGTCAAGGTTTAACATCAACAGTGCATTTGATCGATTGTTTGTCACTGTTTTTTGCCCCTCCGCTTATGGTCATCTTTAATACATGCACATCAGGATTTAAGAAAGATAGCGTCCCTATATTAATCGAACCAGAGCTTGCTATAGGTTTCTGTATATACTGCTTATTTTTATTTATATTTTTTTTGATTGAAATAGAATCAATAATATGTCCTTCTGTATTACCATTTACTTGTAACACTATAGGTTCTTTGTTTCCAGTTTGTATAACTATATTTTTTTGAGTAAAACTGAGTTGAGTAGATGGGGTATCCGTTTGCGTTGAATGGTTTTTAGAAGTATTTTTTAGTAGTGTTTCATTATTCGATAGTTGTACCGCTGGTCCGCCACTACATGATCCATTTTGTGGTTCATTCTTTACGTTATCTTCAATAACATGAATCGTACATTCTACCCATTGTTCTGTTGTTCTGCTTCCTTTTCCTATTTCCCCTATTTTTATTCTGAATCTATAAGCCCCCGTTTTTAAGTTTGGGTCAGTAGTTAAGGTAATCGATAAACCAGTAGGCGGTATAGACTGGTCTTTAAGTGATTTGACGCCAAATTTATCTGTATAATAGGATCTATTTTGTCTTACTGAAACAGATTTAATGGTATAGCCTTCTGTGTCTCCAGTTACGCCTAGTAGTATAGATTGCTCCGTTCCAGCTTTTATGGTAATATCTTTTAGGGTAAACCCTGGTGGTGTATCCACCTTGCTTTCCGAGGTAGCTCCATCCTGTTTTGGATTTGTTGTTAAGCCATTAGAAGTCCTGTGGGCTTTTTGTTCATGCTTATTGACTATACAGTCAGTGTGGTTAGCAGCCGTTTTGTTTTTACAAGATCCAGCATATAAGCAGGTCCATAAAATAGAAACTATCGAAAAACGGACAAAAATTGTTATAAGATTATTACAGATCATAGGAAATGGATTTTATGTATTTAACCATATACCAATAAGTTAATTTTTGTTAGCTTATGCAAAATTATCAACCTAAAAATAAAATTTCACGATACAACCCAATTTATATATATTATTTATATATATTTTCCTTTGTTTATCTGATCTATCATTTAAAAATAAACATCTTCTATAAATGTGTCTCTATGATTCTATTTGACTCATGCTTTGTACGGTGTAGTGTACGATCTGATGGCACTGCTATTTTATTGTCATTCTTTATAATATTACCTATTTTGCTCTTTTATTTTTTGATGCTATGAAAGATTTTATTGTCAGCTTATACTGGCGTGGTATGATTCATGATATGGTTCCAGGTACAGCAGCACATCTCAACGAAGGTATGGCTACAGGATACGTTGGGTTCGATCCTTCTGCGCCTTCTTTACATTTGGGTAATTTGGTTCCTATTATGTTGTTAAAGCACTTTCAAGAAGCGGGACATAAGCCTATTGCATTAGTAGGCGGTGCTACCGGTATGATTGGCGATCCTTCTGGGCGTAGCCAAGAGCGCGTGTTTTTAACAGAAGAAGTATTGCGCCACAACGAGGCATCTATTGCCAAACAATTAGAAAAATTTTTAGATTTTTCTAGTGGTCCCAACAAAGCTATTTTGTTAAATAATTTTGATTGGTTTAAAGACTTTTCTTTCCTAGGATTTCTACGTGACATAGGAAAACATATACCTGTTGGCTATATGATGGCTAAAGATAGTGTAAAAAAACGCATAGAGACCGGTATTTCTTATACCGAATTTGCTTATCAATTGTTACAAGGGTATGATTTCTACCATCTCCATCTACATAAAAATGTAACCTTACAAATGGGTGGATCTGATCAATGGGGTAATTTAACTACAGGCGTTGAGCTTATTCGTAAAAAATCTCAATGTCATGCCTTTGCAATAACGGCTCCTTTGCTTACCCGTTCGGATGGAACTAAGTTTGGCAAAACAGATGCTGGCACCAATATATGGTTAGATCCAGCCCAAACATCTCCTTATGAGCTATATCAATTTTTGTTGAATAGTGGAGATCATGAAGTAGAAAAATTAATTAAAATTTTTTCTTTTGGTAAAAAAGAAGAAGTAGAAGCACTTATTTTAACACATCAATCCAAACCCGAAGCAAGGCTCTTACAGCAAACATTGGCTAAAATTGTCACCACTATGGTCCATTCAGAATCAGATTGTAGGCAAGCCATAATTTGTAGTAATATTCTTTTTAACCATACCGCTTCAATAGATGCACTCTATGCCTTAAGCGAAGAAGATATATTGCGTGTCTGTACAACCATACCTAAGGTGCATATTACACGCATTGCATTAAGTGCAATAGACTCTATAGTCTCTTTATTGTCCGTGGCTACAGAAAATTTTATTATGGACTCTAAATCAGAAGCAAGACGCGTGATCGAATCAGGTGGAATAAAGGTAAATAAAGTATTGATAACCGATCCTTACCAAAAACCCGATTTTATCTTGTTGCATAATCGTTATCTATTGGTGCAAAAAGGTAAAAAAAATTACTACCTTATTATTGTTGTTGAGTAATTTTTTTTAAGATGATCACTAGATCTTTCAGCAGTGCAGTATATGGTGTAAACGCTTTTATTGTATCCATAGAGGTAAGCATTGTGAATGGTACAAGCCTATTTATGGTAGGGCTTCCAGATAGTGCTATTAAGGAAAGTCAACACCGGATAGAGTCGGTATTAAAGCAGATTAAATGTACGATGCCTCGGCAACGTGTCATTGTAAACCTTGCTCCCGCGGATATACGCAAGGAGGGCGCTTCTTATGACCTACCCATTGCTTTATCTATTTTACATGCTTCAGAACAATATAATTTATCTCGTTTGTCTGCTTATATTATTATGGGCGAATTGGCTTTAGACGGAGCGCTTAGACCCGTCAAGGGGGTATTGCCTATTGCCATTGAGGCTCATAAACATGCATTTAAAGGTATGATTGTTCCAGAAAAGAATGGGTCAGAAGCGGCTGTTGTACGTAAAATAGAGGTCATTGCTGTCAACCATATTACAGAAGCGATCGCCTTTTTGTCTGGAGAACGTGCCATTCATCCTATAGAGGTAGATACACGTAAACTCTTTGCAGCCCAATCAGATGCATATGCAGTAGATTTTGCCGATGTACAAGGACAGGAAAACATTAAAAGGGCCTTTGAAATTGCAGCAGCTGGCGGACATAATGTTATTATGATCGGACCTCCTGGTGCAGGTAAAACCATGTTGGCCAAACGATTGCCCTCTATTTTACCCCCTTTTACCTTGGCTGAGACACTAGAGACGACTAAAGTCTATTCGATAGTAGGCCGTATGGATAGTAGTAGTGGACTACTCTCTACAAGGCCCTTTCGGGCACCACACCATACAATTAGTGATGTATCATTGGTAGGAGGAGGTACTTTCCCACAACCTGGCGAGATTTCTTTGGCCCATCATGGGGTCCTCTTTTTAGATGAATTGCCAGAGTTTAAGCGAAGCGTACTGGAAGTTATGCGTCAACCTTTAGAAGATGGTAAAGTAGTCATTTCAAGAGCTAAGTTTTCCATTGAATTTCCAGCTAACTTTATGCTTATTGCTAGTATGAATCCTTGTCCCTGTGGTTATTATAATCATCCTGAAAAAGCATGCATGTGTAGTGCGGTTCATGTGCAACGTTACCTCAATAAGGTTAGTGGACCACTGTTGGATAGGATAGATCTTCATGTAGAGGTTGTACCTATACTATTTGAAACATTGACTGCTTCAAAAAAAAATGAAGCAAGTCATCTGATTCGCGAACGTGTTGTGCAGGCGAGACAAATACAACAAAAGCGTTTTCAAGATCATATACAACTCTATACCAATGCACGGATGTCTGCTAAGCTGACTAAGCTATTTTGTCCTATTTCAGTAGCTGGGCAAAAGCTGTTACAAGCGGCTATGGAAAAGCTGGGCCTTTCAGCAAGGGCATACGAAAGGATTTTAAAAGTAGCCAGAACGATTGCCGATTTAGCCGGTAGTGCAAATATATCAGAGGTACATTTGGCAGAGGCCATTCAGTATCGTAGCTTAGATCGAGCAGGGTGGGGTAGGTAGGAAGTAGACTATTCAAATGGAACGGTGGGTTTGACTATGATATATTGGCGCAGAATAGTATGTAATATGTATTTAACATACTCTTATTTAGCTGTGTGCTATTATCTTTACGCAGGTCATTATATATTTTTATGGTTGGTATGCAATGCATTTCTTTTAAAAATAAAAAAGTACTTATACGGGTTGATTTTAATGTACCTATAAGGGATCAGGGTATCATTACGGATGAACGACGTATTCGGAGTAGTTTACCAACCATTCAAAAAGTAATAAAGGATGGTGGAATAGCTATTTTACTTACCCATTTTGGTAGACCTAAAAATGGATATGATGTACGTTATTCATTAAGTAAGCTTTTACCTACACTATCTAGTTTATTGCAAGTACCCATTGCTTTTGTACCTTATTGTGTAGGCGAAGCGGTAAAAACCCGGATAGAAGCACTAGAACCAGGAAGCGTTTTATTACTTGAGAATGTACGTTTTCATTCAGAAGAAATATTAAATGATAAACATTTTGCCCAAGAATTGGCTGGATTGGCAGATGTCTATATTAATGACGCTTTTGGAACCATCCATAGAAATCATGTTTCTACTAGTTTACTACCTACTTATTTTAAAGAACGATATGCGGGCTATTTATTGCAAAAGGAAATAGCCACTATTGATAAACTTTTTTCAAAAGAATCATCTCCTGTTATGGCCATTATGGGGGGGAATAAATTGGTAGATAAAGCACAGCCTATTGAAGGCTTAATACCTTATGTAGACCATATATTGATTGCTGGAGGCCTTACACTCCCTTTTTTCCGTGCAAAACAGGCGCTACATCTTTCCCGTATCGATGGACAAGCAGAGGTGATTGCCAGTAGGTTGTTTGATCTATTGATGCAGAATAGCCACTGTCAACTGTGGTTGCCAACCGATGCCATAACTGCTCCTGAAATAGATGTAAAAGCTATGGTATCTACCTTATCGCTTACTGATATACCCTATGGCACCTATGTATTAGATATTGGGCCATCTACACAAGCACATTTTGCTGGATTGATCCTACAAGCTAAGACCATATTATGGGCTGGTCCTATAGGGATATTTGAATGGGATAAATGTGCGGCTGGTACAGTAGCTATTGCTCAGGCGATTGCAAAAGCTACGCAACAGGGTGCCTATAGCATAGTAGGTGGTGGAGACACAGCTGCTGCTATTAAACAAATAGGATATGAAAATCATGTTTCTTATATTTCTACAGGAGGAGGAGCTTTGCTAGCTTATATTGCAGCAGATAGAAAATTACCTAGTTTAGAGGCACTTAATGCATAGCGTAACTATGAGGTAATAGGTAAATGGATAGGGCTAATGTTTGTTTTATTGAAGGCTAAACAAAAGCTTTATGTTGCGTTAAGATATAAAATGATAGATATTTTTTTACTTGAGTTTTCTATCAAATTTTTCCTCCTTAAAAGTTTACACTGTAGCTATAAATTGGCTATTTACGAAAAAATCATATGGTTAATAAAAGAGTCTTCCTATTGCTAATTTCTATTGGGTTATATATTCACTCCACATATCCCATGTATGCCCACAACCAGCAAGTGGTTATACCACCACTTGATCACACAATAAATATTGTTAAATCACCACCTATACAAAGCCATGTTGCGCCTATAGCGGTGCATCTAGCAGCTGCTAAAGGAGATGTAGTCCGTCTTCGTTCTTTAATTGCTGATGGTAAAAATATACAAGTGTTGGACAAAAATAAAATTACTCCATTGCATATTGCTGCAGCCAAAGGTCATTTGCTTTGTGTACAAGAGCTTATTAATGTCGGTGCTAACATCAATGTAGTAGATTCTCTAGGAAGGACACCACTCTATTTTGCTGCTCAGAATGGTCATTTGGCCATTATTCGTGAGTTGGTTGCAGTTGGTGCCACTATTCGGTCTGCCGATTACCGAGGTAGAACCCCACTTCATCTTGCTGCAGAAGGGGGAAAATCCCAATGTATACACTACTTAATTCAAAAAGGTGCATATGTAAATGGATTTGATAAAGACCAGCTTACGCCTTTACATTGTGCTGCTTTATCAGGTTCATCTTTATCTATTCAAGCCCTAATACGTGCAGGTGCAAAGGTAGAAGTATTTACTAAGCAAGGTAAGTTTACGCCTTTACATGCTGCTGCACAAAGTGGTAGTGTAGAAGCGATTCGGTTATTAGTGCATAATCATGCCAACTTAAATGCTATTAGCCGAGATGGTCTTACCCCCCTTTATTGCGCGGCGCAACATGGCAACCTTGCCGTATTAAAAGAACTATTGTGTTATAAAGTAGTAAATATCCACGCAGTAGAAGGTCTCAATACACCCTTACATGCTGCCGCTTTAAATGGTCATTTAGATTGTTTGAATCTATTATTAAAGGAAGGAGGCAATGCATCTGCTCGTAATAAAGAACGAAATACGCCTTTACATTTGGCAGCTTATTATGGTAAAAGTGATTGTTTACAAGCATTGATAGCTGTTAATGAAAGATATGTACAGTTAATAGGTGAAAAGCAGCGAACGCCTTTACATTGGGCGGCTCGATTGGGTCATATTACTTGTGTCGATCAGCTTATTGAAGCAGGGGCAGCTATAAATGTAGGAGATTTCCATAATAAAACGCCTCTACATCTAAGTGCTTTCTATGGACATGATGCATGTTTGACTACGTTCTTAAAAGCTGGTGCAAATCCCCATGCTACTACCCATATAGGCTTTACACCATTACATATGGCCACTAAAAGTAGCAATATAAAATGTTTAAAAATACTCTTAGAAGCGGGTGCTAAGCGCTCTGCTGTCGATAGATTTAAAAATACACCCTTGCATGTATCTGTGGCATTTCAAAATATAGATGCTAGTTTAGAACTCATAAAATCGGGTGCACCCGTAAACATTCCCAATGAGTGGGGAATTATACCGCTACATATTGCTGCCAGTGAAGGAGACTTGATTACTTTGCAAGCACTTATCAAAGCAAAATCTAAAGTAAATACTCCAAAAAAATCAGGCGCTACACCTATGCATGTAGTTGCAAGAAGAGGACATCTGGCTTGTTTAAAAGAATTGCTACAAGCAGGTGGAAAGGTTCGGGTCTACAATCAGGCTAAAGAAAGTCCATTGTATTTAGCAGCTGCTAATGGTCATTTGGATTGTCTAGAGGCATTGATTGAAGCCGATCAGAATCAGGACGTTATTACTAAAAAGATCAAAAAAAATTTTCAGGAGCAACCACTTTTGAATAAAGTTGTTAAAAACAAGGCTAAACTAGATGTAGCGAATCGGTTTAATGAAACCCCTTTATATGCTGCAGTTAAAAATGAACATATAGATTGTGTTTTATTGCTTATACGTCATGGTGCAAGGGTAAATATTAAAGTAAAAGGAGGGAAAACGCTTTTACATATTGCTGCTCAAAATGGTTGTGCAGTTTGTGTAAGGGCTATCATAGGAGCAAAGGCAGACATTAATGTATTGGATCGGTATAAAAATACACCATTACACCTTGCTGCTCAAAATGGCCATACTAAAGTAGTGCAAGAACTAATAAGCGCAGGGGCTTTATCAAAGAAAAATAAATTTGATCGCACACCTGCTTATTTGGCATTACAGAATGGACATATAAAATGCTATGAATTATTGAAAGGTTACTTTAACCATCCATAAAAATTATACTATAGTGGACTGAAAAAACCGGAAGTGTTCAATAAACTGGGTTCTGTCTCGTCTGTTTTAAGGAGTAAATTATTTTATTAATTTTAGTCAAAAATTGCCTAAAATGTTTACTATTACCCGTAGATTACTGCCTTATTTTAAAGCATTTTGTTCGGTTCTGTCGCGTTTGTAAAATACGTCAAGAGATCTTAAAAATCTATTTTTGATGTAAATTTTTAATAAAAAATTATTTAATTGACTATCAGTATAAAAAATTATAATATTCAAAATATAATTTAGGCCAAAAAATTTATTTTTTAGCCTAAATCTTAACAGATGCGACAAATGCGAGACAAGTCTTCAGCTCTTTCTTTTTTTCGTAAGGCTATCAGATATAATAACACTCCATCCAAAGTAGTAGTTGACAAAATCGGTAGTAACAAGTCTGCACTTGATGCATTAAATACAGAACTAGATGAAGATCACAAAATTCAAATATTTCAAAATAAATACTTAAATAATAGAGTCGAACAAGACCATAGGTTTATCAAAAAACGGATAAAACCCATGCTAGGGTTTAAGATTTCCATTCGGCCAACATTACCATTACAGGGATAGAAAATATCAGAATAATTCAAAAAGGACAATTAATAGGAGCTAAAAAACAGGTATCTACTTTTGAGAACTTTGCTAAATTTATGTCCGCATAATATCCAAATTTCAAGACAAGGGATACAACTATACAAAATTACTACAGATGCGACAGAGCCTAAATAGTTGGTAATCAAAGTTATTTATATAAATCATTCTTTTACAGTGTTATATTATATAAGGTATAAACATAACTATATTTTATAATTCATTATCAAATTAAAAAATAATTCTAATCCAAAGTTCACGTAAATAGAAACGTTAAATTAAGACTATAATGAAAAAATGGAGAATATTTTTATGTAGCCTATTGGTTTTAGGTGTCCAGCCACTCATTGCATTAGCGAATAGAGATTCCGCTGTTGTAAAGCAGGCTAAGCAATCGGTAGTTTATATTGATTATAAGCCGGTCTTAACCGCCTATTCTATTCCTTTAGAGGGAGGAGTAAATGGTGTAGTAGTTGATAAACAGGAAGGTTATGTCTTAACTAGTGGTATGATCGGTGAACCCGCAATACCAGAATATACCATTAGTTTTTTTAATGGTATAAAAGCTGAAGCAAAACTTTGCTATTCTGATCCCTGGTTAAACTTTGCTATTCTAAAACTAGATCCAGCAATTATTCCAAA
Source organism: Cardinium endosymbiont cEper1 of Encarsia pergandiella (assembly GCF_000304455.1). Lineage (NCBI taxonomy): Bacteria > Pseudomonadati > Bacteroidota > Cytophagia > Cytophagales > Amoebophilaceae > Candidatus Cardinium > Cardinium endosymbiont of Encarsia pergandiella. Next base: position 92,985 of record NC_018605.1, on the reverse strand, counting down.
TGAAATCATTGCTGCGAAAATAAGTGATCAAGAACCTAGAGAAGGAGAAGCTGTTTTTACAGTTGCAATTCCTAAAGAAAAAAAGACACAAAGGACTATCTCAAGGGGTAGGGTATCAGATACAAACTTTATAACAATGTTAAGAATGCCAGAGCATCTTATTTCCATCAGCATGTATACCAATGATGGCGGAGTTGGATCTCTAGTATTTAACGAAAAGGGAGAGGGGATTGCGTTAAGCTGTTATGCCTCAGATACTCATAAGTTGGGATTGCATCCAACTTACTTGCGCTATGTTTTATCATTTTTGCGGGAGCACAAGACGCCTATTAGAAAACATATAGGCTCTCTTCTTGAAAGTTATTCATTGGATAATGCAGTTAAATATGACTGTTTCCTATCAAAATGGCAAAAAGAATACGTCAAGAAATTTCAAAAGGCAAAAAACAATATACTAGTAGTAAGCTGTATACTAAAGGGCTCTCCTGCAGAAGGGAAACTTAAAATTGGTGACATTATTTGGGCAATTGATGGTAAACAGGGTAGGTCCAAGTTTAGTAGACTTTGATATGGAGCAAAATAAATCTACTAGAGACCATATTCTATTGACCATATGTAGAAAAGGTTGCTTCCAGGATATAACCATCCCCCTTTATAATTTAGAGGATCATCGCGTAAACAGAATGGTCCAGTTTGGGGGAACTGTTTTCTTTGAAACAGATGATTTTTCTAGTCGTCTTGGTGGTGTTCTCCCTAAAACATTGACTTTTTGTTTCGCACAACCTAATACCATTTTTAAAGAAATATTTCATAGTTCCTTTGAAAAAATTAAAGTTTATACTTTGAAGTTGGTAGCTGTAAATGGAGAACCTATTTATCGATTAGACGAACTAATAACGGGAATCCCTACCTGGATAAAACAAAAATATTTTACAGTTGACTATATCAACCATGCAAATGAGCCCATATTAGAAAAAAGCTATTTATCTGTTGCACAAGATCGATACAAAGCCAATGTAGCATACGACACAACCCTAGAACTACCTAAAATATGGATATGGAATGCTGTAAAATTACAGTGGGAAGAAAAGTTAATTTAAGGTTCTGTCGCGTTTGTCGGTTCTGTCGCATCTGTATTTAATTTTGTATAGTTGTCTCCCTTGTCTTGAATTTTGGATATTATGCGGCCATAAGTTTAGCAAAGTTCTCAAAAGTAGATACCTGTTTTTTAGATCCGATTAATTGTCCTTTTTGAATGATTCTAATATTTTCTATTCCTGTAATGGTAATGTTAGCAGCATGAAAACTCTTAAATCCTAACATAGGTTTGAGCCGTTTTTTGATAAACCTATGGTCTTGTTAGGGTACTAGGCAAAATCATGCGCAAATACACGCTAGGCTAATATTCTGAAGCAAAGAATATTTTTATAAAATTGTTTTTTTTCTGATTTTTAGTATTTTATACGATTTATTAGTTTTAAAAAAAAATTATAACTTCTTATTTTAAGTGATAATAAAAAACTATGAAAACAATTAATGTAACCCAATAAAGTTTTATATTATAATATAGTGGACCGAAAAAATCGGACAAAGTTTTATAAATTTTGTTTCCGTGTTATTTCTGCTTTAGCGTATTGATTTTTTACATGTGTAAGATAGACGTTCATAGGTTTTTGATATTTAATACTAGAATGAAATCTGTTGTAATTATATTTATGCATGTAATCGTTAATGCCCTGTTTAATCTCTTTAATATTTTTAAAGTCATTTATAAACAAGCAGTTATATTTTATTGTTCTAAAAAAACGCTCTATAACTACATTATCAATACTTCTACCTTGCCCATTCATTGATATTTTAATACCATACTTTTTTAACAATTGTATGTGACCATGACTGGTATATTGACTTCCATGATCGCTATTAAAGTACTCTGGAGCAGGATATTTGCTAAGAGCTTCTTCTAAAATATCTGTTACAAGTGTTGTATCCATACTGTTAGATACTTTATAGCTCAATATAGCCTTACTATGCCAGTCTATTATAGCTGCAAAATAGATAAATCCATTATTAGTTTTAATATAAGTTATATCCCCGCTCCAAACCTGATTTGATTTAGGTACATAAAGACGCCTGGTCTGACCAGAGGAAAACCAATACTTATCTAGTAAATAACCATGTGCTTTATATTTAGAAGACTTAAAAGAAGTAAAAACTTTTTTACGCGGATAAACAGCACATAAGCCCATTCTACGCATATAATGTAGCACACGATTTTTTCCTATAGACAAACCATCTTCTAATAACTGGTTATATATATAACGGTATCCGTATTCTGGATGATCGATATAAATATCAGCTATTTTATTGATAAGCTCCTTATTAAAACTATCTTCTATACTAGATTTATAATATAAAAAAGAACGATTAATCGATAATAATTTACATTGTCTTGCCTTAAGTAAATGAGTAAGCTTGGATTCGACAAGACCTTTTTTACTTAATAAGTCCAAGCTCTTTAGCTTTCCCACTGCCCAGTCCCGCTCAACTGTAGTTTTACTTAATGTCTTGGCTAAGGAATCATTTTCATCCTTTAAATGAGCTATTTCATCTTTGTATGCACTAACAACTTTGGATGGATCAAAAGCTAAATAAGCATGCTCCATAAACTGATGTTTCCAATTTTGAAGTGTTTTGCTAGTTACTCCATACTTGGACGATAACTCTACTAACGTCAATTCTTCTTTTAATAAATCTAAGACTATTTTAGTCTTCTCTACTGAACTAAACTTTCTAACCTTTTTTCTTCCCATTTTATAAACTCGTTTGTGAAACAATAAAACTAGTACAATACGAAACAAAGTATCTAATTTTCTGTCCGATTTTTTCGGTCCACTATAGTCTTATATCAATCCACATGATTTGAATCTTTCTAATATAATGTCTAATACTAGTGAAGATTCCATTAATGTTGCTATTACTGTTCTTGAAAAGCTTAATCTACATTTTACTAGTGCTCATACTTCTATCTTTAATTTTAAGTCTTTGCTAGATAATCCTCCTTGTTCTAGTTTAGATATTTCTGCGAATTCTAGTCTTCTTTGTAACGTTCGTTCTGCTTCTGATGCTGCTAAGGCTGCTATTTCTAATGTTATTTCTTTGGCTCTTGCTGTTGCTTCTGCTATTAGTTATGCTTCTTTTCTTAATCCTGACGATCATACTATTATGGATTCCTCTATTTATGCTTGTAATGCTCTTATAAATGCTACTGAAGCAGGTAATAACATAAATAAGTATGATTCTTGTGCTGATAATGATAGTACTTTATCTGATTCCTCTGATTCCTCTGACTCTTCTGATCTATAGTAGACTAAATTGGGTTATCGAGTAGATTTCAGGGTTATCGAGTAGATACAGGACTTACTCCCTGAATCCCTTAACAGGTTGTGTTCTGGTTTAGAAATAAATAATGTAAATTGCGTACATTAAAAGTGTATCCTACACACTAAACTTAAACGACAAGTATAGGATATGATTTTTACTGTCTATACAATCAAGTATTGACTGCTACATCAGAAGTAATCCTGTTATTTGTATAGATAAAACGTTGTTTTGCGCTCTGCCATAAAAATTTTAGAAAAATATCGTAGAGCGCCTGCAGTTATCAAGCTAAGTTTTTCTATATATACTTGAAATAAATAACCTATGGGTGGAAGAATTATTATAGGACTAGATCCTGGAAGTGTGATTATGGGCTTTGGTATTATTCAAGAATCAGCAATAGGTAGCGCTATAAAACTAATAGACTATGGTATTTTAGAATTACAAAAGTACAAAGGACATATGTTACGGATGCGTCATATCTATTTACATATGGTAGCATTGTTGCAAAAACATACGCCAGATACAGTAGCGATTGAATCGATTTTTTATGGATCAAATGTACAATCTATGCTTAAGTTAGGAAGGGCACAAGGGGTAGCAATTGCAGCAGCCTTAGCTTGTGAAATGCCTATTACAGAATATGCGCCACGTAAGGTGAAACAGGCGGTTACAGGAAACGGCAATGCGTCTAAGGAACAAGTGGCTGCTATGGTGGGCTATCTTCTTAATCTATCTATTCCGTCTACTTCTTTAGATGCTTCAGATGCACTGGCAGTAGCTTTATGCCATAGCCAACAACGTCTATCTTCTACTACTAAGCCCAAAAGCTGGTCTCAGTTTATAACCGCACATCCGAATCGTAAGCTGAGCCTGTAAACGATTTTGTGTAAGTGCCATTTTTTAAGAAACTCTTCCTTCAAATTCTATAGCGAATCGATTGATAGCGGCTCTCCAATCATGTAGAGCCATAGTCCACTTTTGTGATGCTTTTTGTATAGCTAAATATACCACTTTTAATGCAGATTGGTCATTAGGAAAAAATTTACGATTATTGATCGATTTTCTAATCACACTATTAAGTGATTCTATCGCATTAGTGGTATAAATAATTTTTCGTATTTCATCAGGATAGTCGAAAATAGTTATAATATTACTCCAATTTTTATGCCATGAACGACTAATGGCTGGATACTTTTTATCCCATTTTTCACTAAAAATAAGAAGCTCTTCTTCCTCTTGATCAATAGAAATAGCCCGATAAATAAGTTTAAGATCCGATGCGACGGACTTCATATCCTTATAGGATACATAACGTAAGGAATTACGAATAAGATGAACAATGCATAACTGGATTTTGGTTTTTGGAAATACTGTATTAATTGTAGTAGTTGAGATATACTCTGACAATTGTTAAATTGTGATGATATAAATATCGACTATTATTATGAAGTTACATCAAAAAATAATTAAACCTAAACTAGGTTTATTAGATCTAGCCAAAACGTTGGGTAATATCTCATCAGCGTGTAAAAGCATGGGTTATAGTAGAGATAGCTATTACCGCTTTAAATCCTTGTATGAAACAGGCGGTCAAGAGGCGTTACATGAGATAAGCCGCAGGAAGCCGATCATGGCTAATAGAGTAGATCCTAGTATAGAAAAAGCAGTAGTAGATATGGCGATAGATTATCCAGCCTATGGTCAACTTAGGGTATCCAATGAGTTAAATCAGCAAGGTATACTGGTCTCTCCAGGCGGTGTCAGGTCTATCTGGTTACGTAATGATTTAAATAATATAAAAAAACGTCTTAAAGCATTAGAAGCCAAAATGGCTCAAGATGGTCTTGTTTTAACTGAATCCCAGCTAGCCGCATTAGAAAAACGTAAGAATGAACAAGAAGCATTTGGAGAAATAGATACAGAACACCCTGGTTATTTAGGCTGTCAAGATACTTATTATGTTGGTAACTTTAAAGGGATAGGTAAGGTTTATACCCAGGTATTTATAGATAGCTATTCTCGAGTAGCTAATGCAAAACTCTATACTGATAAAACAGCTTTGACAGCTGCTGATATGTTAAATGATAGAGTACTGCCTTGGTATCAAGAACAAAGCATACCCCTCTTGCGCATTCTAACAGATCGTGGCACTGAGTATAAAGGCAAAATAGAGCATCATGCTTTTGAGTTATTTTTAAGCATTGAAGGTATAGAGCATACGGTTACTAAAGCCTATTCACCGCAAACCAATGGATTTTGTGAGCGTTTTAATAAAACTATGAAACAGGAATTTTTTGATACAGCCATGCGTAAAAAAATCTATAGCAATCTAGATGATTTGCAAGAAGATTTAGATTACTGGTTGCATCACTACAATCATGAGCGACCTCATTCTGGAAAATATTGTTACGGAAAAACTCCGATGCAAACTTGGCAGGATAGTAAAAAATTAGTACTTGAAAAAAATAATCAAATCGCGTATCTTAAAAGAATACCTGACAACCTAAACTTAACTGACATGAATACATTCTAAATTTTTACTGACTGTCAGATTAAATCTCAACTACTACAACCTAAAAAACAGTTATCTATTCGAGCATTCTGCTAAGCCAATGGCTTCCTGCATAAGCCGCAACAAAACCTATTATCTTGGCGCTCTATTGTTTTATATAAGTCCTATGCGCTAAACAGAAAGAGAGTCGGGTTGTAACAATTCTTCTAGGCTATAGGCTTGCTCTAAGCAATAGTTGCCTATTTGGGTTCGGCATAACGCATGGAGATAAGCTCCAACGCCTAATTTTTGTCCCAAATCATGGATAAGGCTTCGTACATAGGTCCCTTTACTGCAAACCAATTTGAAATCGACAAATGGTAGATTAAAGGCTGTCAACAAGAAAGCATGGATGGTAATAGAACGGGGGAGCAAGAGCGCTGCTTCTCCTTGTCTAGCCATTTTATAGGCTCTTTTGCCACCTATTTTAATCGCTGAATAGATAGGAGGTATTTGTGTTATGGCCCCAACAAAAGTAGCAGCAGCAGCGTGTACCATCTCTTCAGTGATATGATCATAACTAGACAAGCTATTAAAGGGTGTTTCTAAATCCATAGATGGTGTCGTCTTACCAAGCACCATTTGACCAGTATAAACCTTATCTAGCCCTTGAAGGGTGCTAATTGTTTTAGTTTGCCTGCCACTACATAACAAAAGTAACCCTGTAGCTAGGGGATCTAAGGTACCCGCATGACCTATTTTTTTTATTTTTAATGCACAACGAATTTTTTTTACAACATCAAAGGAAGTCCACCCCAAAGGCTTATGAACCATAAAAATAGCCTCAGAAAGGTCATTTTGCAGTTTATGCATATTATTTATATATTGCGGACTAAAGTTGGAAGATACAGCTTCTACAAGCTATAGAAGCTAAATAAAAGCTATTTCTTTAGGTTTATAACAATATTGGGTACCGTCGCGTCCTGCTACAACCAACTCCCCTGCCCTATTGACAGATAATATACACCTTTCTATCCATCCATTTCTGGTTGCAAAGATATGAAATCCTGTTTTACGGTAGAGTCTGTTGACATACTTTTCCCAAAGTAAATTATTTATTCCATTTTGTAAATGAGCATAATAACTACCAAAAGCATCCATAATATGGGTTAACAATAGCGCTCTATCAAAGCTGTTTCCTTTATGTATAGCCAAGGACGTGAAGTTAGCAGACTCAAAATGCAGTTGGTTAACGTTTAATCCAATACCAATGACCGCTGCCTTTATTTTATGACCATCTCCTATATTGGTTTCAATTAATATACCACCTAATTTTTTATCTAAGTAATAGAGATCATTGGGCCATTTTATAGCCATCCCCTTTGGCAAGTGGTCTACTAGTGCATCATAAATTGCTAAACTAGTAATAACATTCAAGGCAAATACCCCGTCTATTGTTAACCATTCCGGATATATAATAAAAGAAAAAAGAATATTTTTACCTGATTCTGAAGTCCATTTACTGCCACGTTGTCCTCTGCCTTGATATTGATAATCTGCAATAAAAACGGTTCCTTCTGCTGCATGTAGTAGATATGTTTGGGCGAGGTCGTTGGTAGAAGCACAACTTTCGTAATAAAATGATGCCCTATCAAATAGAGCATCAGTCTGAATAGCACTACTCAATGGGTTAAATAGATCATTCATGGAAATATGATTTATATCCATTACTTTTTATATACAACTTCTAGCTTCTAGAAAGCAAGATTTAAGAGGGTTGCTCAGCCTATTCTTCCCATTCCACAAAACTTCTCCGTTCGTTCTTGAACTAATTTTTCAATAGACTTACTGGACAGTTTTTCTAAATGATCTAGAATACTTTCTTTAATCAGCGCTGCTGCAGTTGGTAAATCTCTATGGGCGCCTCCTATTGGTTCTTTAATCAGTCCATCTATCAAACGAAAATTAGACATATCGTTGGCCGTTACTTGTAACATTTCTGCAGCTTGTTCTTTATAATCCCAACTTTTCCAAAGAATAGAGGAACAAGATTCAGGTGTAATCACAGAATACCAGGCATGTTCTAACATAAGTACATAGTCACCTATTGCAATGCCTAAGGCACCACCTGATGCACCTTCCCCAATGACAATCGATATAATAGGCACACGTAACCCAAACATAGCTTGAATATTGCTAGCAATCGCTTCTGCTTGCCCACGTTCTTCTGCTTCCACTCCGGGATAGGCACCTGGTGTATCTATAAAGGTAATAATAGGTTTCTTAAATTTTTCTGCCAAACGCATCAAACGCAGTGCTTTGCGGTATCCTTCTGGATTGGCCATGCCAAAATTACGGGATTGTCGCTCCTTAGTAGTTCTTCCCTTTTGGTGGCCAATGAACATCATGGTTTGCCCATTTATCGTACCAAAGCCACCAACGATTGCCTTATCATCTCCTACAAAACGATCTCCATGTAGTTCAAAAAATTTTTCTGTAATCTGCTGGATGTAATCAAGTGTATAAGGTCTATCTGGATGACGGGCCAACTGAACCCGTTGCCATCTGGTGAGATTTTGAAAAGTTTTCTTTTGTAATGCCTTGATATCATTGGCCAATTTAGCAATTGAGGCCATAAGCGCTGGTGCATTTTGCGCTTTAGCTGCTTCTTGCATCTTGACAAGCTTTTCTTCAAGTTTAACAATTGGTTTTTCGAAATCTAATAGCATAAAACGGATTTTTTAAATTTTATGGGGGACCTGTTATTGGGTACTAAAAAATAAAGGAAATTTTTGGTATAAATGATATTTTGACTAAATAGCATCAGCATGTTTAGACCATATTTTCTCTACCCCATAAGCAAATCTAATGTTTTTTTAACATAACGTATAGGCATGCCTAACGTATACAAAGAATTATAAAATTTTTTACACTGAAAATCATCATATTAAAATATATTCAAATTACTTTTAAGCCTATTTTATTGTGTTAGATTAGTCGATACAGCAGTAAGTGACTTAAAAAATATTTACGCACTTAAAAAGAAAGAAATGAACATTTACCAGCTCTGCGGACAGACTACTATTTTACGATAATTACGAGGTATCTTTAAACGAATACTAGGTTTTTTAAGCCGTTTAAAATGCAGTTTGCGTAAAGTTACCCTATCTTTATTAGGCTGTTGCCTATTTTTTAATGAAAAAAATATTTTAATCCCAGAAAAAAAAGTCCTATTCTCAATTATTTTATGTTGGTATAAAACTTTGAACCAATACTTCTCTTGTCTATCAATTAATTCAGTGCCTATAACCCTATTGGTACATTCATCGTAAATATAGGCTAAAGGAGCAGGCAATAGGTTTGGTATAGATATATTGTCATCAATAGATCGACCAAGTGTACCCAAAAGCAATGACTGAATAAATGAATAATTACAATAGAAATGATCAGACTGGTTGTTATAATCCCATTGGTAGACTAGATGACGCAAGCGATCTACAACAATCACACCTTTTTTATTGATAAGGCCACGCATAATATCTATGCCCAAGGGACCCTTTACAATAAAATAAATTTCTCGATCATAGGCTACACAGCAAACCATACGTCCACGAAAGGAATGGTGTAGATGGATAAAATGCAAAACAGCCTGTATAGAAAAGTAAGGAGGAAAAGTAGGAAATAAATTGGATGAATCAAGGGATTGCACACTGAATTGTTGTTCCATGCGACACCCAGCAAACAAATAGAATATAGCCAAGAGAATATGGACAAAAGTGGAGTGTAGACACTTTTTAGTATATAATCGGGCCATAAACCACCCGCTATCATTGATTGGGTCAATATGGGCCATAAAACGTGACCAAAATGGTACGCTAGTTATACATGAATATAGTGAAAAGCAATATCACCTTCTAAAAATTCTGAAGTGGCCTCTATCACAGGCTTAGGAAGCTTTTCATAATGCTGGGTAATCTCATATTGTCGCTGGGCATCTATGCTATCTTTTTCCTCTGAAATAGACATAAACTCTTCTAATTTAAGATCTAATTCACTCTTCCTATTCATAGCAATCTGTTTGGCACGCTTGGTAATGATAACAGTACTTTCATAAATATTGCCAGTAGGGGCAATTAACTTATGGATGTCCTTAGGGGTTACATATACTTTTTTATTTAAGCTCATAGTGGTAAATATGATTGGTTAAAAACAAGTTCTTTATTCATTAAAATGCTACTTGCTGCATTATCTTTTTTAATCATTCAGATAGGCGCCTGCACAAAAGGATAACTAGCTCTAATTGGTTACTTTTTTTCTGGGTTACATGGTTGTTGCATACCTAATTGTTTATAACACTTTATTAGGAGCCGAACTACTTGCTCTTTACAAGAAGCATCTGAATAGACCTTTTGAAAGTTTTTAAGCGCTACAATAGCTGCATTATAGTAGCCCAACTGAACATATAGCGCAGCAGCTTGGAAACTCTTTTTCATAAGACGGGCATGCAAAGTTTGCAATACATCCAAAGCTTTGCTTCGATAGAGGCCAGTTGGATAAACCGCTAAATATTGCTCCAATGAAGCTATCGCATCATAAGTAACAGTTTGGTCCAGACGTATGTCTACATCTTCACAAGCCAAGCTATATCCTTTCATAAAAAGCGCTTCTTCTACCTGTGGCAAAGTAGGATACTGCTTTACAAACAAATGAAACTGATTGGAACCAATCAAATATTTCTTTGTATAAAAATTACCATAAGCTTGATACCATTCAAATTTTGCACGGTCTCTTCTACTTTTTAACATAGGTAAAAGCAATTCGATCTGCGCATTGGCTTTAGCATAACGCTTCCGTTCATAAAGCCGAACTATTGCTTCTTTTTTTTGCTCAATTAAAGATTGGGGTTTATGCGCTTGATCAGTAGCAAACAAGTAAAAATTATTTCCTAAATAAGTAAAAATCAATAGAAACAGACCACTAAATTTATACCTAAAAGGTAGATACGTCATATAATTTTTCATAGTAAATGGCCAATGGTATAAAACGATAGGAATGGCATTAAAGGTATATTACACCAATCGTTCATTGTGCTAATGTTTATCTATTTTGTTAGATGATAACATTTAATAGACACAAATCTACTAAACTATATCTATATATTAATTACTATATAGCAATAAAATCTGGTTCTATTTCATTTTTTTACATAGATCCTGTCTTGTCTATTGTTTATAATTGATTTTGTATGGATCTTTCATTTGATCAACTATGCTAAAAATCATATTTCATGATAAAAATTTTGTTCTAACTTTTTAGTCGATTATAGGTACAGACTATTCTATATGAACCTTTTTTTTAAACTTCCTAAATAGGCCAGTAAGCGCTACCAGTCGTTTCTGTTGCGCATTTAGCCCAACCCACCCTCTTAAGACACTAGCTATTGAACTCGTTAGCACAATAACCGTTCTTGCCACAAAGCCCAAGTTTACCCCCATCAAATAAAACAATAAAAATATAACTATACCTACAAAAGCAGTATGGGAACTACCACGAAAACCAAAAACCGCTAAGAGAAAAAGGGGGCATACTGAGAACTGACAAAAAAGCAGAATATGGCCATACATTTTATCCCAAAAATAACCAAAACAGATACACATATGATTACTATACTCAGTTAATACCATAACCAATAGACTGACCATTATTATCGTAGATTTAGCCACCCTAATCTTAAGCCTATCAGAAATAGGCTTTGTCTTTGGCATACTTTCCATCAAATCATGCCCAACTACTACAGCACAAAGATGTAAATAAGAATCAGCTGTAGACATAGCCATACCTAATACACCAATGACAACTAATCCAGATAAATAAGATGGCATACTAGTTACTATATACTGCCAAACTTCTGTTACCGGTAAGTTTGGATTTGCTACAAAAACGCATAATCCAATCAAGGACAAAAAAAGTACTATAAAAAAACCAATTAAACTACTGTATAAAAAAACTTTTTTGACTTGAAAAGGACCAGAACACATATACATTCTCTGAATAAATACAGGTTCATAAGTCCAAAAAGCACAAGCTGGAAGGTACAGCAAAAATTCCCACCGCTTAATAGCAGAATGGAATAGAATATTCAATGTAAACTTTTTTTATACAAACAGGATACTATTTCTAGAATAGATTGATCTGTTTTTAAAAACATAAGCTTAACAATAAAAAAAATAATAGCGATACAGGTTATACCTTGCAGCACATCGGTATTCGTAACAGAACGAACACCCCCCAAAGCAAAATAAACCATAACCATGAAAGCTACCCAGATAGCAGTCTTCCTAGGGTCTATTGATGCTATACATATGTCCATGATAAAGCAGATCATACTGATCTGACGGCAAATCATATGAATACAAACAAAAATACACAATAAAGCGGCAACAATCCTGAGATACTTTCCATATGCATAGCCTATCGTTTCTATCACAGAAAAATGCGACATAAATGGAGCGATACGGACCCGATTAAAATCAATAGGCCATTATTAAACCAAAATAAGACCTATAGCCTATCCATTACCGATCCGTAATTTTTTCCTGATCAGCTGATTGGTCATTAATATGGCTGCGCAACATAAGCAAGACAGCTAGCACCATTAAAAAGCAAAAAAATGCCACCATGAAGAAACCAAGATAGTTACTCGCGAAGATTTGATTCAACCAGCAGGCTAGTCCAAGTAATAAAAAACGCAATCCTAAACCAAATAAGACAAAAGCTGTGGAAAAAATCAACAAGATCCAGCCTACTTTCTTGGCCTTTTTTTTCAGGATATCCTGGAATGTATAGATTAATAGGGCCAATTTTTCTCTTACTAATTCCACCATACAAGCCATTCCAAATAGCTTACTTACTATTTTTACAATTTTAAAAAACATTCTGGTAAAGTGAGGTACATATAAAAGTCAACTTTGGTTGAGTGGGGTTCCTATGCTTATGAGAGCTATGCTACTGCTTGGTAACCTTAACAGACATATAGGTTCTATGTACACTATGTGTATGTGTATTAAAAAAGGACTGGTTCATATCCATATCATTTTTACAAAGCTTCCCATAGACATATCCTACCAGCGCGCCAGCCAACTGGGCTAAGTAAGCACCTGCATATTGCGTGCGAACATGACAAAGCGCAATCAACAGTAAAGCAAATGCAATATATCTTAATGGCAACGAGAAAAAGAAGCAATACAACCTTAAATTAGGCATGCATGCGCAAACAGCAGCCATAATAGCATAAATGGCCGCTGAAGGACCAATAAGATCAGTAGCGATGCCCTTAAAAGGTGGCGCAAAGTGGTATAATATAGCGAACACAACCGCACCTACTATTTGTCCCAAACCATAAAGACGGAACATATGTTTTGAACGTGTAATGACCGGTATTCTTTGCGCAAAGATATATAGTATAAAAACATCCCAAAACAAATCTATAAAACCTTTATGGATAAAAGAGTAGGTAATAATGGTCCATGGCCGTTGTAGCAACAATGGATAGAGAGAAGGAAAGGTTAATTGTTTATAAAACCACAAAAAATAATCTTTACAACCGCAGATATAACAGCCAGTATCAAACAAAAAAAGCAATAGAAAACTTAAAATATGTATTAAAATAAGTTGCCTCAACCCATTCCTAGACGCTTTAAATTGATTGCGCAAATAGAGGTAAACCATATCCATAAATACCAGAAATTAACAAAAATTACGAGAATCAAATACTGTCCTAAACACTGCAAACTACTTACTGCGTCTACTGGGCTTTTCTATAGTAGATTTACTAATCATACCATGCTAAGGCTTATGAACAGATCAATACATTTTAGTTGGCCTACTGAATTTACAAAAACTTATTGTATATTTTAACCTACGACTAAAAGATAAATGGTTTTCAAAAAGCATTGCCTTGCCATGTAAGGTATGACAGACCTTTCTTAGCCCCTACTGAAGTATCATTTGCCCTGCATGCAGCAGGGCAAAACATTTTACCCATACAAGCAGCCTGAGCATTAAGTATTCTATTTTTATTAGCAATAGTAAATATTAATACGTATATTCAGCTGGTCAGTTTTGATAGGCAATTTGTTAGCCTGTTTAAGATTTTGATATAGGCCTATAATTTTCTTAAATTTGCACACCTTTAGGTTTAAAACAAAAATTATAAATAGTACATGTTAACCATACAACAGCTCGTAAAAAAAGGGAGAAAAAAACCGTCTTCTACATTCAAGTCCCCAGCACTTGCATCATGTCCGCAGCGCAGGGGTGTGTGTATCAAAGTGTATACTATGAAGCCAAGAAAACCTAACTCTTCTATGAAAAAAGTAGCTAGAGTACGTCTCACAACGGGTAAGGAAGTGAACACGTACATTCCTGGGGAAGGTCATAACTTGCAAGAACACTCTATTGTGTTGATCAGAGGAGGGGGCGTAAAAGATTTATCAGGTGTCAGCTACTCTATTATTCGTGGTGTGTTGGATACTTCAGGTGTAAGTGGAAGGTGTCAAGGCAGATCTGTGTATGGCGCTAAAAAACCAAAAAAAAAGTAACAGGGTGACATTTAAATAGCTCCAGAAAAAGATTAATTTCAGTGAAAGAAATAATATGAGAAGAAAACAAGCTACGAAAAGAGTATTAGCACCCGACTATAAGTATGGTGATCCGCTTGTGACTAGGTTTGTAAACGGATTAATGGAACGAGGTAAAAAAAGTCTTGCTTTTAGTATTTTTTATGATACCATTGATGCAGTCTCTCAAAAAACAAAAGAAGAAGGATTAGAAATTTGGCGCAAAGCGCTCCAAAATGTAACCCCCACTTTAGAAGTTAAACGTCGACGTGTTGGTGGGGCTACGCTTCAAGTTCCCGTTGAAATAAGGCCAGATAGAAGAGTGTTTTTAGGTATGAAATGGTTGATTGCTTATGCAAGATCCCGTGGAGAAAAGACTATGAAAGAAAAACTCACCAATGAAATCATTGCAGCTGCTAAGGAAGAAGGTGCTGCTTTCAAGCGTAAGGTAGATACCCATAAAATGGCAAGTTCCAGTAGAGCCTACTCACACTTTAACCTGAGATAAATGGCAAGCGAGCTAACTTTTTTAAGAAACATAGGCATCATGGCCCATATTGATGCGGGTAAGACGACTACCACAGAACGTATTTTATATTACACAGGACTAACCCATAAAATAGGTGAAGTACATGATGGAGGGGCTGTGATGGATTGGATGGCCCAGGAGCAAGAGCGTGGCATTACCATTACCTCTGCTGCTACGACTACATTTTGGAAATATCCTACGATACAGGGCAAAGCAACTGATAAAACCCAAACTTACAAGGTAAACATCATCGACACACCTGGCCACGTAGATTTTACAGTAGAAGTAGAGCGTTCTTTGCGTGTTTTAGATGGTGCTGTTGCTTTATTTTGTGCGGTATCTGGTGTAGAGCCCCAGTCTGAAACGGTTTGGCATCAAGCAGATAAATATAAGGTACCCCGTATCTGTTTTATAAACAAAATGGATAGAGCCGGTGCAAACTTTTTTAACGCTTTGAATGAAATTAAGGAAAAATTAGGCGCCAATCCTGTTCCTTTGCAAATTCCGATTGGCAGTGAAGCGTCATTTAAAGGGGTAGTAGATTTGATTACCAATGAAGCAATCGTTTGGAATGAACATGATTTGGGTATGACTTATCAGGTTATACCTATTCCTAATGATTTGATAGAGACTGCTGAGGAATGGCGTCAAAAGCTGATTGAAAGTGTAGCCAGTTATGATGAGCAATTAATGGAAAAATTCTTTGACCATCCAGATGCCATTACAGCAGATGAAATAAAGGCAGCCATTCGAAAAGCCGTTATTGATCTGTCGTTTTCCCCTGTACTCTGTGGTTCTGCCTTTAAAAATAAGGGGGTTCAGGCACTATTGGATGCAGCATGTGCCTATCTTCCCTCTCCACTAAATTTGCCACCAGTAGCCTGCACCCATCCAGATACAGAAGCAGTAATGCTTAGAAAGCCAGAAAATAGTGAGCCATTTACGGCATTAGCTTTTAAAATCGCAACGGATCCTTTTGTAGGTAGGCTTGCTTTTTTACGGGTCTATTCTGGTACCCTAGATGCAGGATCTTATGTTCAAAACAATAGAACAGGCAAAAAAGAACGGATTGCGCGTCTGATGCAGATGCATGCCAATAAACAAAATCCCATCAATGGGGTACAAGCAGGAGATATTTGTGCAGTAGTAGGCTTTAAAGAAATTAAAACAGGAGATACCCTGACAAATGAAAAAGATAAAGCTATATTGGAAGCGATCACCTTTCCAGAGCCGGTAATTGGTTATTCTATTGAACCTAAAAAACAGGCAGACCAGGATAAATTGACCTTATCTATTGCCAAGCTAATGGAGGAGGATCCAACTTTACGGATGGAAACCAATCGTGAAACAGGCCAAACCATTTTGAAAGGGATGGGTGAGTTGCACTTGGAAATTATTATTGATCGGCTTAAACGTGAATTTAAACTTGAAATCAACCAAGGTGCCCCACAAGTGGCCTACAAAGAAGCACTTACTGCTACGGTAGAGCACAAAGAAGTTTATAAAAAGCAAACAGGTGGTAGAGGTAAATTTGCAGATATCGTTTTTGAGATAGGACCTAGGGAGGTAGTTGAGGGAGCCTCCATTACGCCTGGATTGGAATTTGTAAATAAAATTATTGGGGGGGTTATTCCTAAAGAATTTATTCCAGCTATTCAAAAAGGGTTTGCAGCAGCTATGGAAAATGGTCCATTGGCAAACTATCCGGTAGAATCTATGCGGGTTAAAATTTTTCATGGTTCTTATCATGATGTAGATTCAGATGCGCTATCTTTTGAATTAGCCGCTAGAGCTGGATTTAGGGCCGCTGCACAAAAAGCTTCTCCTGTAATTTTAGAACCTATCATGTCTGTAGAAGTAGCTACGCCTAATGAGTTTACAGGTTCTGTAACCGGAGATCTTAATAGAAGAAGGGGTATTATGAAAGGAATGGATAGTAAAGGAGGTACACAAATTGTTAAAGCAGACGTACCATTGGCAGAGCTATTTGGTTATGTTACAGATCTGAGAACCATTACTTCAGGTAGGGCATCCGCTTCATTAACTTTTTCGCATTATGAACCTGTTCCTAAAAATTTAGCAGAATCCATTATTAATAAAGCAAAAGGCATAACGGTATAGCATCATAAGCACCAATTATATGAATCAAAAAATTCGAATCAAACTTAAATCATTCGATGCTGTGCTCTTAGATAAATCAGCAGATAGCATCGTTAAAGCTGTGAAAGCTACTAAAACAGTAGTAAATGGTCCTATTCCACTTCCAGGTAAAAAAGAAGTGTATACGGTATTGCGTTCGCCACATGTCAATAAAAAGTCGCGTGAACAATTTCAACTTTGTACCCATAAAAGATTGATAGATATTTACTCTAGTAGTTCAAAAGCAGTAGATGCATTGACCAAGCTGGAGCTACCTAGTGGTGTAGAGGTTGAAATTAAAGTTTAAAGCTGTTATAAAACAACGATAACTTTTATATAAAAAAGCTACAAAAGTAAAATCTACTTTAGAAAAAGTTTTGTTAAAAAGCCATTCCCAAATCACTAAAGTTCTAGATTAGGTACTATTGGTCAATTTTAAGAATGGGCTTTTTGCAACTTTTTATAGTATGCTTTTATTTTTTTCTATTTTTTGATCGCTATGCCGTTCTTAATCTACTTTATTACCACAGCGCTTATTGGTTTAACCATTGGATGGTGGGTAGCAAAGATTCTGAGCAAAGCAACCATTTCAACTTTACAAAATACAATTGCCAATCTGGAAAAGCATTTAGAAGAATGCCAATATCAATCTAACACACTACAAGAAAAACACCTGAAAATTACTAAAGAATTAGGAGCTTCACACGCCCATACCCACTATTTAGAGGAAAAAATAGCCGAACAAGGGCAATCTGTAGAACAACTTCAAAGGCAGCTGACCATCCATTTTAAAAACTTAGCACATGAACTATTAGAAGAAAAAAGTAAAAAATTTTCAGAGCATAGTCAACGCCAAATGGAACAGTTATTAACACCACTTAGCGAAAAAATTAAAGGCTTTTCCCAACAGGTAACGCAGTACAACCAAGAAAGTTTGGAAAGAAATGTAGCTTTACGGACAGAGCTAAAACAACTCCATGACCTGAATCTAAAAATCACACAAGAAGCAGAAGGACTCACCAAGGCACTAAAAGGAAATACAAAATTACAAGGAGGATGGGGTGAGTTTATTTTGGAAAATATTCTTGCCCAATCTGGGTTGGTTAAAAATAGAGAATATGTAATACAACCGTCTATTACTACAGAAGATGGACAAAGATTGCAGCCAGATGTAATCATTAATCTACCAGAAGGTCGCAATATTGTCATTGATGCAAAAGTATCTTTAAACCATTATGAACAGTTTTTTAACAATGCGCATCGCTCAGAGCAAGCTTTTCATCTTAAACAACACATTCACTCTATTAGGCGCCATATTAAAACACTAAGCGAGAAGCGCTATCAATCACTTTACAACCTTCAAGGGTTAGACTTTGTTTTAATGTTTATACCCATTGAGCCAGCATTTGCACTAGCGGTTCAAGAAGAAGTCATGCTATTTAATGAAGCCTATGAACGCAATATTGTTATTGTATCACCATCGAATTTAATAGCCACGCTGCGTACCATTGCAAACTTATGGAGGCAAGCCTATCAAAATCAAAATGCTTTAGAAATTGCCACCCAAGGTGGTGCCTTATATGATAAATTTGTTGCCTTTATAGAGGATATAAAAAATATAGGTCGACAATTGGATTTAACACAAAAAAACTTCCTAGAAGCAACTAAAAAACTATATGATGGAAAGGGAAGTTTGGTATCTAGAGCAGAGAAAATGAAACAATTAGGTGCACGCGCTACTAAAGTATTAGATCAAAAACTTATAGATAGGGCCAAAGAAAACTAAAAAATAATGGGACCATTGGTCTAAACCGTAGTAGTTAATATGAATTATCAAAATACAATGCGCCCTACTAAAAAAGTATGGTTAAATTTTTATTTTATTTCGATCCTATTTTTTACAGTATGGATGTTTTTTTTTGATTATCAAAATATATTTGTACAATATAGTTTGTACAAACGTTGGAATAAATTACAAACAGATGCGATTGACTACACTTTCCAGATTCAAAAGATTAAAAAAGACAAAAAAGAGCTTGCCTCTAATCCTGATTTTTTAGAGCAGCTTGCTCGTGAAAAATATTATATGAAGCGCGAGAAAGAAGATTTATACGTTATTATACCAGCATAGGGATGAGAAAAAGAATAGCTAAAATTTTTAGCTGTTCTGGATAACAGTTAAATCTTGTATAATAGCTTCATGTCAATTGCCATACATAGCAGAAAAATTTGTCCAGTTGGCCTAGATTTTTTAAAGCAACTGGTCACTTTAGCAGAAATATACCAAAAACGGGTAATGATTTCTAGCACTTTAGGTGAATTATTACATACATCTATGGTTTCGGTAAGCCAACTACCCCTTTTCGATTTAAAGCAGTTAAATCTACAATTAGATTTAGAATTAATCATAAGTTTAGGGGGAGATGGCACTTTTCTAGAAACTACCCATTATCTTAAAGACCATGCCATTCCTTTATTGGGTATCCATACAGGTAATTTGGGGTTCTTAACTAAGGCTACGCAAGCAGAGGCCATTGCTGGATTAGTAGCCTTCTTTCAAGGCGATTATACCCTAGAAGAGCGGATACTTTTGGCCTTATATCGCTCAAATGAGCCCATTGCTTTTGCATTAAATGAAGTAGCACTAGTGAAACGAGATAAGGTCAATTTACTAACCATTGATGGCTATATAGATGGACAATTTATTACTACTTATCGGGCAGATGGGTTGATTATTGCTACCCCTACAGGTTCTACGGCCTATTCGTTGAGTTGCTCAGGCCCTATTGTATTGACTAGTTCAAATAGCTTAGTAATTACGCCTATCAGTCCGCATAATTTGGCCCTACGGCCATTGGTTGTGCCTGATACCGCCCTATTAAGTTTCGTAGTGAGGCGCCATAATAAAGATATGCTGGTAGCCATAGATGGAAGGACTATCCCAATAACTATGCAAGAACAACTTGTGGTTAAAAAAGCCCCCTTTTTATTAAAACTGGTTCAGTTTAGCAAGACAACTATTTTTGATGTATTGCGTGAAAAGTTGTATTGGGGATTGGATGCTAGAAACCAATAGCGGTCACCAATCCAGTAAAACAAAAGTAACAGAACCAAACTTCTACCTATGTACGAGGCCTCAAAGGCTTCCGGAAGCTAGGCGAATAATTTATCATTAATATATTTTTTATATATTTTTTATATATTTTAAGTTTGTGTTTAAAGTAAAAAATTACTTTTTAGCATAAAGTTCATTAAAAAAAACTTACGCATCATACTGGCTTGTATATTTCTATAGATCTATTCTATGTAAATTACTTTGAATCCAAAAAATATTTAACCCATGCTATTTAACCCATTATATTTTGAAATCAGGGAAATCCGTTTTACCCTTATGATAGAAATAGTACTAGTGGGTTGCTTCATTTACTGGGTATATACATTTTTTAAAGATAGTGTATCGGAAAAGAGTATGTTAGGTTTATGTATGGTACATCTCCTTTACCGGATGGCTGAAACGCTACATATTAAACTGTTGGCATCTATTTTAAGCATATTTACAAACCCTATTGTTCCGATTATTTTATTTCAAAGAGAGATTCGCCATTTTTTATTTAGTATGGGAAAAAGTCTTTTGGGTAGCAAAGCCATGATCACACAAATGATTCCGTGGTGGAGGGATAAAAAGATGGAAGTAGATGTAACACCAGTGGTAAAAGCGGTTCAAACATTAGGTGGAAGCAACACAGGTGCGCTAATTGTTTTTACAAAAGATGGAGATCTTAGATACTATGAAGAGTCTGGAGATTTGATTAACGCTGTAGTTTCTGCTCGATTACTGATTGCGATTTTCAACAAAGAAAGTCCATTGCATGATGGTGCGGTTATTATTCATAGCAATAAGATCGTAGCAGCAAGGTGCATTTTACCCGTGACTGAAAATGGAAATATCGCTGCTTGTTTTGGATTGCGCCATAAAGCAGCTATTGGACTTAGTGAAATCACAGACGCGCTAGTTTTAATCGTTTCAGAAGAATCGGGTCAAATATCCATAGCTAGAAAGGGCACAATGGAAAATAACCTATCTGCTCAAGAAATTAGAAGTAGGCTAAAAGATTATATCAGTAAAGATTGAAATCCTTGATACAGATGAAAGATGTACTGTTTTTTACTAGACACGTCCTATCTTTGATAAAAATGATTTGATTTATAAAATACTAGGAGATGCGGACCATACAATTTAGAGAAGCATTGCGAGAAGCAATGATAGAAGAAATGCAAAGAGATGAAATGGTTTTTTTAATGGGTGAAGAAGTAGCCTCCTATAATGGAGCCTATAAAGTCAGCCAAGGTATGTTGGAACATTTTGGTCCCACAAGGGTTGTAGATACGCCTATTAGCGAACTAGGTTTTACAGGACTAGGTATTGGTGCAGCTATGAATGGCTTGCGTCCCATTATAGAATTTATGACTTTTAATTTTTCCTTAGTAGCCATAGATCAGATTGTCAACGGGGCTGCTAAGATGTATGCGATGTCTGGTGGTCAATACCATGTGCCTATTGTATTTAGAGGACCAACCGGTAATGCTGGCATGTTAAGTGTCCAACATTCTCAAAATTTTGAAAATTGGTATGCAAATTGTCCAGGGCTAAAAGTGGTAGTGCCTTCTAATCCTTATGATGCAAAAGGGTTGCTTAAAAGTGCCATTAGAGATGATGATCCGGTTATATTCATGGAATCAGAGTTAATGTATGGTGACTTAGGAGCGTTGCCTACAGAAACCTATTTGCTCCCAATCGGTAAAGCCCATCTGATAGAAATGGGAAACGATGTAACTTTGGTCTCTTTTGGTAAAATGATAAAAGTAGCCCATGAAGCGACAGCTGTGATGAAAAGGCAAGGTATATCGGTAGAATTCATTGATTTACGTACCATCCGCCCATTGGACTTATCTACTATTATTCAGTCCGTAAAAAAAACCAACCGCTTGGTAGTTTTAGAAGAAGCCTGGCCACTGGCCTCTATTGCCTCTGAAATAGCTTACCAGGTACAAAAGCATGCTTTTGACTATCTAGATGCACCCATTCAAAAAGTAAATAGTCTGGATGTACCATTGCCCTATGCGCCTACATTAATAGAGGCAATTTTACCCAATGTAGCCAAAACAGTGGCGGCGCTAAAGCAAGTTTTATATTTAACCTAATGGATAAAAAATATCTTATAGGCAATTGGAAAATGTACAAAACCATACAAGAAGCTACTTTTTTTATGGAATATTTGTTGCCTCAATTAGAAGCCATAGATAGCGGTTCATTGGCCTTATTTATTGCACCTGCTTTTGTGCACTTACCGGCTATAGGGGCGTTGCTAAATGGTTCAACCTGTATGCAGTTAGCAGCCCAAAATTGTCACCACGAACCAGAAGGTGCTTTTACCGGAGAAGTATCTGCGGCTATGTTGGCGGATATAGGGGTAGGTGGCGTGCTGATTGGCCATAGTGAACGAAGAATTTACCAAAAAGAAGATCATCTACTTTTGGCTAAAAAAGTTAAAAGGGTGTTGGAAAAGGGTATGCAACCATTTCTTTGCTGTGGAGAAAGTTTGGAGGAGCGTAGAAATCGCAGACATAAAGCAGTGGTGCAACAACAGATACAGGAAAGTTTAGATGGCATTAAGGAAATAGAAAAAGTAGCCATTGCATACGAACCTGTTTGGGCCATTGGTACAGGAGAAGTGGCCTGTTTAGAAGTGATTGAAGCAATGCACAGCTTTATAAAAGAAATCTTATGGCACCAATATGGCAGTAAAAATGTCCCGATTCTATATGGTGGCAGCTGTAATCCACAAAACGCCAAAGCAATATTTAACTGTCCCAATGTAGCCGGTGGCCTTATCGGGGGCGCTTCTCTACGAGTAGATGATTTTATAAAAATCGTTACTGCATTACTTGAACAAAAAGATGGTACAAACTGTAATTAGAGTAGAGCAAATCGGTAAGATGGTGCAAAAAGAGATAGGTATGCTCTTTTTAACAGAAACCAAGAGGTGGTTGGGTCATGTGTTTATATCGGTTACAACGGTCAACGTAAGCGGCGACTTGAGTCTGGCAAAAGTTTACCTAAGCTTTTGCCTTAATAAGGATAAGGATCAGGAAAGGTTGTTAAAAAAGATAAATGACCATAAGCATACCATTAAAAGATTATTGGGCAAAAGGATGGCTGGTAAAATATATAAAATACCCCATTTAAAGTTTATACTCGATCATTCAGTTGGGCAAGGTGCACGTGTGACTGCTTTAATAGACCAATTAAATTTTGTAGAGCCATAAAAAGATTTTGTAGTTTTAGAGTATGGAAACGCCACGCTATACCCCAAATGATATACAACATTTACCCAGCTTGCCGGGTATTTATCTATTCTATAACCAAAAAGAAGAAGTTATTTATGTAGGCAAAGCAAAAAATATAAAAAAAAGAGTGGGTGATTATTTTGCCGCTAGCAAGGTACATAACTTAAAAACAAAACGGATGGTTGGCCATATTGCCTCTATTGCCTATACGGCTTTAAATTCCGAGTATGAAGCGCTACTTTTAGAAAACAACCTCATCAAAGCGCTACAACCACGGTATAATGTTTTGCTAAAGGATGGAAAAACGTATCCTTACTTATGTATTACAAACGATCGCTTTCCTAAACTGATGATCACCCGTAAAACAGTCCCTCCTTTGGGAAAATACTACGGCCCCTTTACCAGCTCCTACACCATTAAACAAACCTTAGAGGTCATTAAAAAGTTATTTACTTTTCGTACCTGCAACTATAACCTTGCAAATATAACCAAAAATAAGTTTAAAGTTTGTTTGGATTACCATTTGGGCCACTGCAAAGGGCCTTGCCAGAATTTTCAAGATGAAGCCGATTATCAAAAAGGAATAGAGCAAATAGAGGCCTTACTTAAAAACAATTTTGCTTCTGTGAAGAAGGCGTTTAAAGAACAAATGCGCGCAGCTGCCGACCTACTTGATTATAAACAAGCCCAACGGTTTAAGGAAAAACTAATGGTATTGGATCAATACCAAGCAAAGTCTTTAGTGATCAATCCACTAGTGGGCGACTTAGATGTAGTGGCTATTCTTTCAGATGATACCTATGCTTTTGTAGGTTACTTACATATTAAGCAAGGCGCCATTTCTTTTACCCAACATCGTGTGCTAACAAAAAAATTAGAAGAAGAAATGGAAGATCTATTGCCTTTGGTCATCTGTACACTCCGTTCTTGCAGCCATAGTAATGCCCCAGAAGTTTTAGTAAATTTGCCCCTGAATCTAACCATGGGCCCTTTTGCCATCAGCATGCCGAAAATGGGTGACAAGCGCAAACTGGTAGATTTGGCACTTCAAAATGCATTGTTATGCAAAAAAGACTTTTTATATCAAAAATCTAATTTTAAAGAAAAACCCAATCTAACACTTGTAAAATTACAAGATGATTTAAAGTTAAAAGAGCTACCTTATTGGATAGAATGTTTTGACAATTCCAATATTCAAGGCGCCCATCCAGTAGCGGCTATGGTTTGCTTTAAGGATGGGAAACCTTCTAAAAAAGACTATCGGCACTATCATATTAAAACGGTAGTAGGGCCCAATGATTTTGCCTCTATGTATGAAATCGTCAAGCGCCGTTATCAACCAAAAGAGCCATCGGTATTGCCCAATCTTATTGTCATAGATGGTGGAAAAGGGCAGCTTAATGCTGCTATTCTGGCGTTACAGGAATTAGGTATATATGGCAAAGTAGCCATTATCAGCATTGCCAAACGATTGGAAGAACTCTACTTGCCCAATGATCCCTTTCCCTTATATTTGAACAAACAGTCTCCTGCACTGAAACTGCTCCAGCAGCTTAGAAATGAAGCCCATCGTTTTGCCATTACCTTTCATAGAAAACAACGTAGCAAAAGCACATTCCAGTCTACATGGAAGGCTATTCCCGGTATTGGTCCCAAAACATTAGCTGCACTATTAGAAAAATTGGGTAGCCCCAAAACAATTCAATCCAGTTCTTTATCGACCTTAGCTGGCATAATTGGGCCATCAAAAGCGAAACGATTGCATGACTATTTTTTAGACCAATCTAGCTAAAGATAGTTCAAATATTTTATAAATGGCAGCCTTACTTCGTGCGGTAGTAGTTATACCCACTTACAATGAACAAGAAAATATTGAACAGTTATTGGCAGCTATTTTTGGATTAAACATAGGGTTACATGTCCTAGTTGTAGATGACCACTCCCCTGATGGTACAGCTGAAACTGTCACAGGACTACAATCCCATTACCCGCATGCATTACATCTTTTAAATCGATCTAAAAAAGAGGGGTTAGGTCGTGCCTATTTGGCCGGATTTGCTTGGGCACTGGCTTATCCTTATGACTATATTTGCAGCATGGATGGGGACTTTTCCCATGCGCCTACTGATTTGCGTCGACTTTTAACCATGTGCGCTCACCCTACCATTGATATGGTGATTGGCTCACGGTACATTACAGGTGGGCGTGTGGTCAATTGGCCAGTGATTAGAAGAGTATTTTCCTACATGGCCAACTGGTTCGCTCGTTCTATTACAGGCATACCTGTTAAAGATACAACTGCAGGATTTATCTGTTATCGGCGGACCCTACTCAAACAGATTTTAAACATAGCTTCTGTAGGATATAGTTTTCAAGTAGAAATAAAATTTCTAGCCCATCAATATGGGGCCAATATAGTAGAGTTGCCTATCACCTTTATCAATAGAGTACGAGGGAAGTCTAAAATGGGTTTAATCATGGCAGGAGAAAGTTTTTTTCGTTTGATACAAATAAAATGGAAGAGCTGGAGGTGAGCAAGTATCTATTTAGGTCTGATCTCTACTTTAAGTATCATAACCTGAATTCAGGTTATGTAAATTCTTTAGAGTAAGGACTGTCTACAGAAAGCACATTCATATTTAGGATTGCATGTCGGGTCTCCCGCTGTATCATAATACTTCTTTATAGCACTCCTAGCTATGCAAGCTATGTGAACCACTATCTTATTACCGCAACAAGGTAACGTGTAAAAATCTGATGGATCTTTTGAATCAGATGGAGTATCAGAGCAACATATTAAACAATCCTCTCTCATATTAACAGGATCTCCAAACCTTTCTTTTAGTTTTTTTATTAATTCTTTTTTGGACATTACAGAAGGTCTTGAAGCTCTCGTAACTACTTGTAACATAGCAAGTGATGGTAATATTCCTTCGTCTTGTTTTACTACATCTATATAATCGTCTATCATTCTTTTTATATGTATTTTGTCTTCTTTATTTGATGAGATTCTATATATTTCTAGGATATATTCTATATGTTGGATATTTATTCCGTTGCGTTGTAATTCGTTTAGTCTTTCCAGTACGCTATTTATATATAAGGCGTCTCTTTTTTGTTCCTCGAGTTCTGCTGTTCTTTTAGATTCTTCTATCGCTTTTTGTAGATCTTCGTCTTCTTCACCTAAAGAAGACATATCAATTCCTTGTCTTTTGGCCTCTTGGAATCCTGTTGTTATACACTCTTTTCCTGCTTTTTGTATATTTTCTTTTTGATTTTCATAATGTTTTTGAACATAATTCGCTTCTAGTTTGGCTCTTGCTTTATCCAGATGATCGAGGGAACGATTATTGTTGCTTTTTAAGCTCTCGAAAACTATTGCTTTGTTGTATTCATAGGGTTTTTTGCCTTTATCTTTAATAATACCTTCAAAACAACTACTACCAAAAAATAGAATACTAAATAGTAGGACAACCTGATTTAGAAAAAATGAAAAACCTGCTTTAGGTTTATTTATATAGTCGATCATATATATATAGATTGAAATATTTTATAAAAATATATTAAGCAAATATTCTCTTTAAAATAAACTTAAAGGTACTAGATTATAGGTTTTTTTTCCTATTTTAAGGCAAAAAGATTACTAAGCCTTATGTTATAGGTATCGGATTTGTAATGTTTTTCGTCTGTATAGATTCTTTTTTATCTAACACTTAAATGTACAAATTATTTTTTGTTTTTTTAAGTGCTATTTTCAAATTTTAATGAAAAAATTAGAAAATATGCCATGTCTTTAGATAGTGGCTTGCATAGAGGGCTGCAAGGCCAAATTTGGCCATAATTGTGCAAGGTAAAAAAATTCTTTTTCTCTTATAATCAATTTTTCTTCTGGTTTTTGATCATTATAAGACAATAAGTGCAATAGGCCATGGACCATTACCATATACAGCTCGGCTGCCATTTGGCGTTTATACATTTTCGCGTTTTCCCTGACCCGTTCAATGCTTATGTACACATCTCCAAAAACAGTTTTTGCATCAGTGGCATAGTTGAATGTGATCACATCTGTTAAAGTATCATGGCCCAGATAAGTGATATTTTTAGCATGTAAATAGCTATCCGGACAAAAAATAAAATTAAGCTGGATTAGGGTGTAGCCTTCTTGTTGGATAACCATTTGGAGCCAAGCAGAAATTTTTCTTTTCTGTCTTAATCTAAAACTAATTTCTTCTGAAAAATAATAAATATTCATTTTGATCTTATTATCTTGCCACATGGAACGATCAAGTAATACTTTTAGTCCAGCCCATCAGGCGGTAAATTACGACTTATTCTGTTAAAAAGATATAGCATGTATACTCAAGATCAGTTTGTAGCTATTGAGCCTAAATCCAGTCGTTGGCCCATTACCATACTCCATAAAAATCAAAAAACTTTTTTAACGGAAGTGGTGGATAAAAGTCTTACATCTTTGTATGCACGTTATCCAATGGACGTAGTACTTTATCAGATATTGGCGCAAGCAACCTCTAGAGAGTTAGTCAGAATAGCATCAGATCCATGGCATTGTGACCCTAAAGATGATCGCTCTTTTTGGGAAGCAATGGCAGCTGCCATTGCAAACAAAATGGAAGCAAAGAAGCTTTTAAAAAGTGTTATAGAACGTTATGTAAGGGAAATTTGTAGCTATTTTAGTGTCCGTCATTATCAGTGTATAGCCAAAGGTGTGCACCATACCTTTGTTTATCTACTTAAGCCCCATTTTTTTGGCTTTGGAACAAAACGGTGGACCTTTCCATACAAAAGGTTGCAAGAGAAATTTCATTTGATGGGGCAAACGGATACCATTCGAGCGTTGGCCCAAATAGGGACTATTGTTTTAGTACCTACCCATGTCAGCAATTGGGATTCTGTGGTGATGGGGTTGGCTATGAAACAATTGGGACTACCTCCTTTGACCTGGGGAGCAGGATTGAATTTATTTAATAATAAAGGATTTCGTTATATTTTTAATAAACTAGGTACCTATAAGGTAGATCGGCGTAAAAAGACCATACCCTACTTACAAGT
Source organism: Cardinium endosymbiont cEper1 of Encarsia pergandiella (assembly GCF_000304455.1). Taxonomy (NCBI): domain Bacteria; kingdom Pseudomonadati; phylum Bacteroidota; class Cytophagia; order Cytophagales; family Amoebophilaceae; genus Candidatus Cardinium; species Cardinium endosymbiont of Encarsia pergandiella. The sequence continues at coordinate 64,406 of NC_018605.1, read as the reverse complement.
ACAGAAAGATTATGCATCACTCATACTAGAATGGGGCTGTCACACGCTATTTTATCCGGGTGGAACCCGTAGCCGCTTAGGTGCAATAGAATCCGATTTAAAATTAGGGTTATTAGGCACCCCTTTCGAGGCACAGGAACGTAATTTCCAAAATAAAGGAGCAAGTGCCAAAAAAGTTTTTATTTTTCCTATAGTACTCAATTACCACTGTGTCTTAGAAGCCTGCCAATTGATACGTGAATCGGTCCAAATTAAAGAGGGTGCCTCTATGCGTCCGCAAGATGATTGTTGTACCAATCTGTTGTTCAGTAAAAATATATTATTTAAAGGATCAGAAATATTCGTTAATATAGGCACACCACTAGATGTAATGGGGAATAGGGTAGATATAGAGGGACGTAGTTACGACCATCAAGGCCAAGCAATAGATTTATATCAACAGTTTTTAGATCTTTCCATCAAAACGGCTGCTAGAAAGCGGTCAGATGACTATGTTAAATTGGTGCGCGATAAAATCATAGCAACCTACTACGCTATGAATACCGTCCTAAGTAGCCATCTAGTAGCCTTTGTAGCCTATGAACTGGCTCAAAAAAGCCAAAAGTTTGCCATGGATCTGCCCCGTATTGTAATCCAGTATGCCGATTTTATGGTAACATTTGGCCATACCTATCAAGCGTTACAACAGCTTTATACAGAAAAAAAAATAGATTTTACCCCTATTGTAAAGAATGGTTCATTGGATGCTATTGTCCAAGATGGATTGGCTAGATTAGGCATCTACCATGGCCTACCACCAATAGTGGTAGCAGAAGAAGGCAACCTACTTATTCAAGACCTTTTAACATTATTTTATTATCACAACAGACTCACTGGCTATGGACTCCAAGCAATTTTCTCTTAGTAATCACGTAGCCATTTTAGGGGCTGGGAAATTTGGTACGGCTGTTGCAAACTTAATTGCTGCTAATGTAAATCAGGTATGGCTTTATACCCATAAAGCAGCACGTGCTGCTGCTGGACAAATAAGTCGCACCATGGCAGCGCAACCATTGGCGGCAAATATTGTAGTCACAGATGATTTGGTAACCGTTTTGCGTGCTTGTCCGGTTATTTTTCCAATAGTGCCCGCGGTTAAATTTCGTGGCTTAATGCAAGAAATTGCTGTACACCTTAGACCAGACCACATATGCATACATGGCACCAAAGGATTAGATTTGGCCCGACATGATGGTGTATTAACCAGAAGCCATCTGGCTACTATGAGTGAAGTCATCATGCAAGAAACAACTGTTCAACAGATTGGTTGTTTGGCTGGCCCCAATTTGTCTGGAGATTTAGTTAAAAGAGATCCAGCGGTTACAGTCATTGCCAGTAGTGCTGAAAAGGTCTTATCTATAGGGAAGCAGCTTTTAACCCAAAATTGGTTTCGTGTCTATCCAAGCCATGATCTCCTTAGTGTAGAAATGTGTAGTGTGCTTAAAAATATTTTTGCCATCGGTGCGGGTATGCTACAAGGCATGGGGTACCAATGTAACACATATGCCTTTTTCCTTACCATGTCCATTTCAGAAATGCATTATATTATGACCAGTATGGGCATCGGTACAACTGCTTTATTCGGACCAGCTGGTCTAGGGGATCTTGTGGCTACTTGTGGCAGTACGGCTAGTAGAAATTATACAATTGGCTATCGTTTGGCAAAAGGTGAAACGCTAAGTGCCATTTTGCATACAGCAAAAGAGGTTTCCGAAGGGGTACAAACGGTTAAAGTCATCCACCAACTTATGCAGCTTTATAGTGTAGAAGCGCCTATTACGCGACTCATCTACCGCATCCTTTTTGAGGAACTGCCATTGAAGACAGGGCTTGCCGATTTCATACGTGCCTCAGAAAGCGCTGCCTATCTACTGATGTGAGCCCGGTTCTGTCGCGTTTGTTTTAAGGGAGCGGTTATTTTAGTAATTTTAGTTAAAAATTGACTAAAATGTTTAGTATTACCCTGAGATTATTGCCCTATTTTAAAGGATTTTGTTCATCACCAGAGTTAATCCTTCTATTTGTGTATATGAAATGTCGTTTTTCTTTAAGCTATAGATACTTGGAAGAGATGATGCGTATGAGAGGCGCAAAGATTGCTCATTCTACTTTACAAAGGTGGGTCATTAAGTTCATTCCACTCATAGATCAAGAAGTAAGAAAAAGAAAACGCCCAGTTGGTAGTAGCTGGAGAATGGATGAAACTTACGTCAAACTAAATGGTAAGTGGATTTATTTATATAGAGCAGTAGATCGTTATGGAGATACAGTTGATTGTCTTCTAAGTGAACGTAGAGACAAGTCTGCAGCTATTTCTTTTTTTCGTAAGGCTATCAGATATAATAACACTCCATACAAAGTGGTAGTTGACAAAAGCGGTAGTAATAAATCTGCACTTGATGCATTAAATACAGCAATAGATCAAGATCAGAAGATTCAAATATTTCAAAATAAATACTTGAATAATAGAGTTGAACAAGATCATAGATTCATTAAAAAACGGATCAAACCTATGTTAGGATTTAAGATTTTTCATGCTGCTAACATTACCATTACAGGAATAGAAAATATTAGAATCATTCAAAAAGGACAATTAATCGGATCTAAAAAACAAGCATCTACTTTTGAGAACTTTGCTAAACTTATGGCCGCATCATATCCAAATTTGAAGACAAGAGACAGAACTATACAAAATTAAATACAGATGCGACAGAACCCAAAAAGATATACGGTTACCGCTGCATTGCCTTATGCAAACGGGCCCATCCACTTAGGCCATGTGGCAGGTGCCTATCTTCCTGCTGATATTTACGTGCGTTATTTAAGGCAAAAAAAAGCTACGGTAGTATTTGTTACTGGTTCTGATGAACATGGAGTGCCTGTAGTAATTCGTGGTCAGCAAGAAGGGACTACCCCCCAAAAGATAGTGGATAAATACCATATACTCATTAAGGAAGCATTGCAAGGACTGCATATTAGCTTTGATGTCTTTGGAAGAACTTCTGCACCTATCCATTATACAACAGCATCTGATTTTTTTAAAGAATTGCACCAAAAAGGAATATTTGAAATACATGAAACGGAACAATATTATGATCCTGTTTGTAAGCAATTTCTATCTGACCGCTATATCAAAGGTAGTTGTCCCAAATGCAATTATGCAAATGCCTATGGAGATCAATGTGAAGCATGTGGCAGCACACTTAGTCCAGAAGAGTTGGTGGATCCTATTTCTGCTATTAGTGGTGCAAATCCTATTTTAAAATCAACCAAACATTGGTATCTACCCCTACATAGGTATGAAAGTTGGCTTAAGAAATGGATTTTAGAAGAACATAAAGATTTTAAAACCAATGTATATGGTCAATGTAAAAGCTGGCTAGACCAAGGGTTACAACCCCGTGCCGTCACCCGTGATTTAGTTTGGGGCATCCCTGTTCCACTTCCCGAAGCCATAGGAAAGGTACTGTATGTTTGGTTCGATGCACCGATTGGGTATATTAGCGCAACCAAAACTTGGGCTAAAGCACAACAGATCGATTGGGAGCCTTTTTGGAAAGATCCGGATACGAAGCTGGTTCATTTCCTTGGAAAGGATAATATTGTATTTCATTGTATTATTTTTCCTGTTATGCTCAAAACCCATGGCCGGTTTATTTTGCCGCAACAGGTGGCAGCTAATGAATTTTTAAATCTAGAGGGAGAAAAATTTTCTACTTCCCGCAACCATGCAGTTTGGCTGCATGATTATTTGGAAGATTTCCCCGGTAAAGCAGATGTATTGCGTTATGTACTTTGTTCCATTGCACCAGAAAACAAAGATAGCGACTTTACTTGGCAGGATTTCCAAGATAAAAACAATCGTGAACTGGTGGCCAACCTCGGTAATTTGGTACATAGAACCTTAAGCCTGGTACACCAATATTTTGGCGGATTGGTGCCACCTAGCATTGCCCTTAATGAGGCAGATCACGCTGTATTGGCTACGTTAACGGCTTCTTTTACAGCAGTAGGTAAGGCTATAGAGCAGTTTAAGTTTAAAGAAGCACTCCAATTATGCATGGGTTATGCTACATTAGGTAATAAATATCTAACGGATAGGAGACCGTGGCATTTGGTAAAGTCTAATACAGAGGAAGCGGCTACTGTATTGTATGTCGCCTTGCAGCTTATTGCTACCCTAAGCCTGTTGATCAAACCTTTTTTACCTAAAACCAGTGAAAAAATTGCGCATATGCTGGGGGTACAAGAAACAGGGTGGGACGATGTCGATGTAGCCCATCTTGTCAAATCAGGAAGTCCAGTAGCATCGCCTGTATTGTTATTTGAAAAAATTGAGGATGCGGTCATTGAAGCACAACGAAGAAAATTACACAATAGATCTACTGACCCAGTCGGGTAAATAAATAATTGATTTAGCAAGCTATTTGTTTAAAATAAAGCAGCTGTTTAAGCTTATGTAATAGTCTGGGGATGTATGGTCTAAAATCAATAGAGGCCGGCCTTATACAGCATGCTAGGCTGCGATTATATAAGGAAGTACATAGCAATCTAATTTATCTATAAAATACTAATATAGCATGTTGCATAAAAAGCAAATTGAACAATGGGTATACCGTTTTGGTTACGATACAGATTATTCTTATGGTCATCCATCTATATTGGGCAATAAAGGGTATGGCTTGGCACAGATGTCCTCTTTAGGCTTTCCGATTCCACCAGGTTTTACCATCATAACCGATGGTTGTAGCGACTATTATGCAAAGGGGCAAACGATTTCCCAACCCATTTGGGATCAAGTGGTAGCTGAGATCCAACTACTTGAAAAAGAAACAGGCAAGCATTTTGGAGGCGGTCCTTTTCCATTGTTGTTGGCGCTACGTTCTGGCGCTAAAATCTCTATGCCAGGTATGATGGATACATTGCTTAACCTTGGTCTAAACGATGAAACGGTGGAATTATTAGGTCATGCTACCCAAGATTTTAGATTTGCCTATGATAGCTATCGCCGTTTTATAGAAATGTATGGACATATCATTATGGGGATGCCCTACCATCTATTTACAGCCGTAATAGATGGCATAAAACAACAAGACAATCCGCGTCATCAGGAAGGATTAAGTCTTAACGCGTTGCATACAGTTATTGATAGCTATAAAAAAATAATTTGGACCCATACAGGTACTACTTATCCACAAGATGTCTTTGAACAGCTTAGAAAGACTATAGCTGCCATTTTTGCATCTTGGAATGGCGCAAGAGCAGTCACTTATAGAAAGTTAAATCATATAGATGATCAAGATGGTACAGCGGTTACCATTCAGGCTATGGTATTTGGCAATAGGGGTACAGATAGTCTAACAGGTGTCTTATTTACTAGAAATCCATCTACAGGAGAACGAAGTTTATTTGGTGAATATTTAATAAATGCCCAAGGCGAAGAGTTGGTTTCGGGTCTAACGACCCCTTGGCCCATCACTAAACAAGGCATACCGTCCATTCAAGAAGCCGACCATGCATTGGAAGAAAAATATCCCCTAATTTTTAGTCAGCTCAGCAACTTAGCGATTGAGTTAGAAAACCATTTTAGGGAGATGCAAGATATTGAATATACCGTTGAACAAGGTAAGCTATGGCTGTTGCAGACTAGAAATGGCAAGCGTAGTGCTAAAGCTGCTGTTAAAATAGCCATTGATATGATGCAAGAAGGTAAGATTGATGCAAAAGAAGTATTGAAAAGGATAGATTGTAACCACATAGAGCGGCTGTTGCATCCTACATTAGATGAGAGCCAAACTATAGAAGTATTAACCCAAGGGCTTCCTGCTGCACCAGGTGTTGCCTCTGGCGTAATTGTCTTTTCACCAGAAGAAGTAGCAGCCATTTCAAAAACAGAAAGTGTCTTATTGGTTAGGTCAGAAACTACACCTGATGATATAGGTAGTATGGCCATGGCGGCAGGCATTTTAACCACCAAAGGGGGTATGACCGCACATGCTGCTGTAGTAGCCAGAGGTATGGGCAAACCTTGTGTATGCGGTGCACATGATATTACCATAGATCGCCAAAATAAATGGCTGCTTATTGGCCAGACAAAAATCCCAGTGGGTAGTTGGTTGACCATTAATGGTACCACCGGGCAAGTGATAAAAGGTAAAGTAGCCACTATTAGACAGAAGCCTTTCCCTGAGTTTATAACCCTTATGCAGCTGGTAGATAAGCTCAAAAGAATGGAGGTAAGGGCCAATGCAGAAACTGTTCAAGATGGAGCCGTAGGACGATCTTTTGGTATGGCAGGCATAGGTCTTTGTAGAACAGAACATATGTTCTTTCATCCAGATAAGATGTGCCTATTTAGAAAAATGATCTTAACCCCTTCTAAAACATCCCGTATCGACTTTCTAACAAAATTGATGCCCATGCAAAAAAGAGATTTTAAGGCGCTTTTTCAAATCCTAGATGGCTTACCCATTACCATAAGATTATTAGATCCACCTTTACATGAGTTTTTACCTAGCCATCCAAAAGATCTGGCTGACTTAGCCTTGCAAATAGACTATCCCCTTTCTGAAGTAGAAAAGCGTATAGAGCTGCTTTCTGAAGTAAATCCAATGTTAGGCCATCGTGGTGCTAGGTTGGCCATAACCTTTCCAGAAATTTATGTGATGCAGCTTCAAGCCTTGTTTCAGGCGGCATTAGAAGTAGAAAACGTTGCATTAGAGATTATGTTACCCCTTGTTTTTGATGCCAAAGAAGTAATTTTTCTTAAAAATGTCATAGAAGAAGTACATCAAAAAATAGCACCGCATATTCTATATAAACTTGGCGTAATGATAGAATTACCAAGAGCAGCCTTACAAGCGGCAACTATTGCACCATTAGTGGATTTTTTTAGTGTGGGCACGAATGATTTAACCCAAACTACATTTGGTATTTCACGGGATGATGGCGTAAAGTTTCTAGAGGATTATCAACAAAAGGGGCTGTTGCAAGCAGACCCTTTTGTTACGATTGATCAAGAAGGCGTTGGCGCATTGATTCAAATGGCTGTAACGAACGGTAGGTCGACAAATCCAAGATTAAAAGTAGGCATTTGTGGTGAACATGGGGGTGACCCAGCTTCTATCCAGTTTTTTGAGTCGATAGGTTTAGACTATGTATCTACTTCTCCCTATAGAGTACCTATTGCAAAGTTAGCTGCTGCAAAGGCAAATTTGCTCTAAACCTGTTGTCCTTAGCAAAATATACGGCTATATGTCCCCTATTTTAAGCATTGAAACTGCCACAACTGTCTGTTCTGTTGCGTTACATCATAGTGGTACACTTATAGCCCATACTGCACTTTGCATGGATCGTTCGCATTCCGAATACTTAATGCCAATTGTAGAAGCTTTATTAAACAATAGCAACTGTGATACAAAATCATTGGAGGCCATAGCTGTGTCTGCTGGTCCTGGTTCCTATACTGGGTTACGGATTGGTACGGCAGTGGGAAAAGGTCTTTGTTACGGATTAGATGTGCCACTTATTTCGGTTTGTACGCTGGAAGCTATGGTCTATGGCATGCGTCCATTTGTTGATCGGGGTACCTTACTATGTCCCGCCATTGACGCGAGGCGAACGGCTATTTATACCCTTATAGCGGACCAAGTTGGCCAAATCAAATCTCCTCCCCATGTAGCGCTATTGGATAGTAAAGTATACCGAGATGGACTTCCCAACCAACCTTTACTTTTTTTTGGAGACGGTGCATTGAAATGCAAAACATTCCTTGCAGAAAATAAAAACATCCGTTGTATAGCACAAGTAGTTCCTTCTGCTATACAAATAGGCTACTTGGCTTTTGCTAAGTTTCAACAACAGCTTTGGGTAGATGTTGCCCATTATACGCCTTGTTATTTAAGCCAGTTTCAGGAAAAATAAAAGAATTTAGGATATTTATTTGGTTTTTTTTTGGATTAGCCTTAATATTGCTTCTATTAAGTCATTAGTAAAACCAGATTAGCTTATAATAGCGTTAAATTACTGCTGAGCAGTAAAGTTCATGTATAAATGAATCAATAATAATAAAAAGTTCTTTACACACAAATTTTAACATTAATATGAAAAACATAAAAAAAACTTTAATAGCAGGCCTTTTGGCTTGTGCTGCATTTAATGCTAAGGCAGAAGTAAATCCATTTAGTTGGGGTGCTAAAATTGGCCCAAGTCTATCCTTTGCCACGGCGTCTGATGATACTAAGATTAATGGAAACAAAGCAAGTGGTAAGTTTTTTGATACCCTTTTTGCTCACGGTGGTCTCTATGTTGAATATGCATTTAACGATTATATAGGTATGGGGCTAGAAGCTGGCTATATGAAGCTAGGAGGAACCTTAACAGAAGACAAGTCCACGAATGGCAATGATAATACCCATGAGTCCAATACCACTAATTCGAAAGAACCTTCTTCTATTGGCATGGCTAGCCATGGTGTGGCTATTCCGCTCCATCTACAATTCTATCCATTGGGTCGTGAAGAGGAATCAGGTATTTTAAAAATTAATGTAGGTATTACGAGCTATGTTCCATTTACAACAACTTGTACAGAAAATGGTAATGAAATAACTCTTACAGAGGATCAGAAAAAAGAGCTTCCGATTTATAGAGGAGCATTCCACGCTGGCGCTGTATACGAATTCCCATTTGGTCTTACTATTGATGCTAAGTATGCATATGGATTTGGACCTAAGGAAAACCTTAAATTGCAAACAGGTAAATCACAATCTATATTTCAGAATGCTACATTAACGAAATTCCCTACACAGCATCTTACACTTGGTGTAGGTTTTAATTTTATGTCTTTACTGACGTAGTAGGCTAGAAATAAAGCAGTAAGCCTTTTTGGGCTTATTCTTTTATTTTACCTTTATTTAATAGGAGCCAGCTGGTGTATGCATCAGCTGGCTCCTATTAAATAAAGGCCCGTTCGTCTAGGGGTTAGGACGTCAGGTTTTCATCCTGGAAACAGGGGTTCGATTCCCCTACGGGCTACGCTTTCACGCATATGCTGCTTATTAAATCTTTTAAATTTTTAATAAAATTAATTTCTATATTAGAAGATATAGACAGCTGCTGATGTTGTGTAGCTACAAAGGCCTCTTTAAACCCCAATTTTTCCGCTTCTGCTATTCTGTGCTCTATTCTTTGTACCCCTCTTAGCTCACCGCCTAGTCCAACTTCTGCTATAAAACATTTGCTATTGCAGATAACCTTATCCTTTAAGGAGCTTACAACTGCCATACAGATGGCCAAATCTAATGCAGTATCATCTACCCTAAGCCCCCCTGTAATATTTAAAAATACATCACGGTCATGTAGCCGCAAACCAGTCCGCTTTTCCAATACAGCTAGCAACATGTTCAACCGCCTGGGGTCATAGCCTGTAGCGTTCCGTTGAGGATTTCCATATCTGGTTGCTGTTACCAATGACTGACTTTCGAGCATCAATGGCCTAGTGCCTTCTAAACAAGCGCCGATAGCTATACCAGGATAGTCCTGTTGAGAAAGTAGCATAGAGGAGGGATTGTTAACACCATGTAGTCCAGTTACTTTCATTTCATATATCCCTAATTCTGATGTAGGACCAAATCGATTCTTTATGGTCCGTACCATTCGATATAAGCATGACTTATCTCCTTCAAACTGGAGCACTGTATCTACCATATGTTCCAATAATTTAGGACCTGCTAATCCCCCATCTTTATTGATATGCCCTATTAAAAATAGGGCTACATCTGTACTTTTGGCATACTGCAGCAGTCGTGTGGTACAAGCCTTAATCTGATTGATACTCCCTACCGATCCTTCCTCTTCTTCATCATATAAGGTTTGAATAGAATCTATAACCAATAAAGTTGGTTCCAAATCATTTGCATGTTTGAGTATCTGTACTAAAGCAGACTCCTGTAGCAGAAAGCAGTTTGGTGAAGACAATCCAAGACGAGAAGCACGTATTTTAATTTGATTTTCTGTTTCTTCTCCAGATACATATAATACTTTAATGGCTTTTAATTCTAAGGCCATTTGAAGCAAAAGAGTTGATTTACCAATACCAGGCTCGCCGCCTAACAGTACCAATGATCCTGGAACAATTCCTCCACCCAGTACCCTATTGAACTCTGCGTCTTCAGATAGCAGACGTTTACTAGTAGTCGGTTGAATCTCCTCTAATCTTTTGGGATGGTTGGCAGATCTTTGGGTTACTATGATACCACGTTTGGTATTACCGCTTGTACTAAATTGGGTGACCCTATTCCATTCTTTACATCCATCGCATTTTCCTTGCCATTTAACATATTCTAGCCCACAGTTTGTACAAAAAAATGTCATATAAATTTTGTTTAGCTGCCCAATAATATAGAAACAATTTTATGGTTTAGTCCATGTTATTTCATATACCATTTCTGTGGTTTCATTTACCTTAAAGCGTTCGTCTATTCTATGGCCTATTACCCATACAATTTGATCATTACTTGTGATGACGCATACCCTTTCTTTGATAGCAATTGGTATTTTAAGATCAATTAATAAATCGCTGATCTTTTTACGTCCTTTCATACCAAGGGGATAGAAAAAATCTCCAAGTTGCCATGGACGTATGATCAGCGGAAACTGCAACTTATCGTAGTCCAGTGCTGCGATCATAGTTGTTTTTTTTAGTATATAGTTGGCATTCTTGTAACAATGAAAGTATAAAAGGTGATTCCTGTATGGAATCGATCGTGTCGTATCTGCAATTACCTGTTCCGGAAATGGTTCTCTTTTTTTTTTGCTTACCAACCAATTTTTTCTATCTATATATAGCGTATGTTCTGTTGAATGGATCATTTTTCCACTGGTCCTAGTGGTTTTGAGTAGCTGTTTGATTTGTTTAAAGCTAAAGCCATAAGGGCGCAATAGTTCAAATGTTACCGTAGTAGCCCATGGCTGATCGATGATGGGGTGTATGGATAAGTAGTGGATCCCTTCTTTAAAAGAGCTTACCTTTTTTTTTATCTGATCCATATGATTGTCAAACAGGTTGCCTATATCTTTCAATTGTATAGCTGTTGTTTGCATGGTTGAGGCAAGGTTTGGATTGACTTGATGTAAAAGGGGGATTACTTTATTTCGAATAAAATTCCTTTGGTAATGGTTGCATTGATTGGAACTATCTTCTTCCCAATGCAACTTTTGTTCTGCTGCATAATGTATGATTTCCTTTTTTCTAGCAAAAAGTAGCGGACGTATGACCTGATGGTGCATCGGCTGAATGCCATAGAATCCTTTAATACCTGTGCCTTTAATAAAGTTAAGTAGTATGGTTTCCATCACATCATCCCAATGATGTGCTGTAGCTATTTTATCCCATCCATATTGTTCTAGTAGCTTATCAAAGAATTCGTAACGTAAGCTTCTAGCAGCCATTTGTATAGAAACTTTATTGTTGTGTGCGAAGGTTTTTGTGTCAAATTGGGTGGTATAAAAAGGGACTTCATAAGATGCGGCTAATGCTTGTACAAATGCGGTTTCCCCATCTGCTTCTGCGCCGCGTAAATTGAAATTACAATGGGCTATAGCAAAAGGTAAGCAGGCCTTTTTAAAAAGGTGGCAGAGTACCACAGAATCTACCCCACCACTTACTGCTAAAAGAGTGGTTTGATGGCTATCTACGATTAACTTTTTGTCCGCTAGAAACTGTAAAAAAGAAGTAAACATAGTTTGAAAATTGAAACGCTGCCCATAGGTACCAAACGATGCATATGCTTCCTTTAAATAAAAGGAAGCATAGATGAAGCAGTATAGTTGCCAAATTATTATGTAAATTTATTCTAAAGTTAGGGAATGTAGATCCCATCACCTACCATACGCTAGCTAGGCTAGGTAGTTTAGATTATTTTAATTTGTTATTTAAAGCATATGGCAGAGTGCATTAGGATGCCTAAAATGAGTGATACTATGGAGTATGGTATCGTAAGCCGTTGGATTAAGCAAGTAGGGGATAAGGTGGTAGCTGGTGATATATTGGCTGAGGTAGATACAGATAAAGCTACTATGGAGTTGGAGTCCTATGAAGATGGTACATTGCTGTATGTAGGCGTAGCAGAAAGGGCAGCTGCAAGGATTAATGATATAATTGCCATTATAGGAGATCCTGAAGAGGATATTAACACACTATTGGCCTCTACTGTTGCTATAGATGGGGATAGACCTGCTGATACGCGTATAGATTTACCACTTCCAATTGTAGATGACCAACCGGTAGTGCCTACTGCCCATATGCAGTCACATTTGCCTTTAGAGCGATCTATTGCTTCCCCTTTGGCCAAAAAAATAGCAAAAGAAAAGGGATATGATCTCTCACAAATTCAGGGATCTGGTGAGGCAGGGCGGATTATAAAGAAAGATGTCATCCATTTTGTACCCAATAGACTGGACCAATTTTCGATAAGTGAGCAATCTACTAGAACAGCTTATCAAGATTTTCCCATTTCTGCTATGCGTCAAAAAATAGCAGAAGTGCTCACAGAGAGTAAAATGAATATTCCTCATTTTTACTTAACGGTTGACATAAATATGAATAAACTAGTTGAGATCCGTGCGGAGCTGAATCAATACGCATCAACAAAAATTTCTATTAATGACCTGATTATTAAAGCTACTGCCTTAGCGCTTATCCAACATCCAAAAGTCAATGCTGCATGGTTGACTGATAAGATTAGAAGCTACCAGTATGTGCATATAGGTGTAGCAGTAGCGGTTGAAGATGGTTTAATGGTTCCTGTAGTGCGTTTTGCAGATCAAAAGCCATTGGTACAAATTAGTAAAACCGTAAAAATTTTATCTAAACAGGCACAACAAAAAACATTGACGCCTAAAGATTATACAGGTGCTACTTTTACTATTTCAAATTTAGGTATGTTCGGTATTACATCTTTTTCGGCTATCATTAACCCGCCAGCGGCTTGTATTTTGGCAATTGGTGCCATGCAACAAATACCTATTTTTAAAGATAATCAGGTTGTGCCTGCACATATGTTACAGCTTACATTGTCTTGTGACCATCGCGTCGTAGATGGCCATGCAGGGGCATTGTTTTTAGCTACTTTGAAAACGTTGTTGGAACAGCCATTGAGTCTCTTACTATAAAAAACCTATCTATTTACCCCATAATAATCATATGATCCAACTTAAATCGACTACTGTTTTAGCCATGATCCACAATGGAGCAGTAGTTATTGGTGCAGATGGCCAAGCTACATTTGGCCATACCGTTGCTAAAAGCAATGTTAAAAAGGTAAGAAAGCTTTTTGAAGGCAAGGTTTTAGCTGGTTTTGCCGGTTCTACTGCTGATGCTTTTACCTTATTAGAACGTTTTGAAGAAAAGCTCCAAAGCTATCACGGTAATATGAAGCGATCGGCTATTGAGTTGGCCAAGGATTGGCGTACAGATCGTATGCTAAAACGGTTAGAAGCTATGTTAGTAGTGGCCAATCGAGAAGGATTACTAATGGTTACGGGTACAGGTGATGTGTTAGAACCAGATTATCCCTTAGCAGCTATTGGATCAGGTAGTATGTATGCACAATCTGCTGCCATGGCTTTGATGAAACATGCACCTCATTTAACCGCCATGGAAATGGTACGAGAAAGCTTAACCATAACAGCGGATATTTGTATCTATACCAACCATAATTTTGTATTTGAATCGATTGAAGATGAACGTTTAACAGTATAAGTTTATACAAGAATGGATGTACAAAAAAAATTCCATACAGCTTCTATTGTATCGCATTATTTTCCTAAATTGGCACCCAACCAAATAGCACTTTTTAATCGTTTAAGGGATATCTATGACCATTGGAATAGAAAGATCAATCTTATATCTCGTAAGGATATAGTCCATCTTTATTTGCACCATGTTTTGCATGGATTAGCCATTGCTAAGGTAATTACTTTTCGTGCCCATACTAAGATTTTAGATTTTGGTACAGGGGGAGGTTTCCCTGGTATTCCGCTAGCCATTATGTTTCCAGAGGTAAATTTTCATTTAGTCGATGCGACCGCAAAAAAGATAAAAGCTGTACAAGCAATCGCCACAACCCTTGGGTTGAAAAATATTAGCGTGGATTGGGCAAGAGGGGAGGACTTAAAGAGTACCTATGATTTTGTAATCGGAAGGGGGGTTGCCCATCTAGCTTTATTCTATCATTGGGTAAAAGACAAAATAGCTAAGGAAAATAAGAATAGCTTATATAATGGCATACTATACCTAAAAGGCCCATCATCCGACCATTTACCCATATCTATGGATGTATATCCGGTTCAGCGCTTTTTTATCGAGCCCTTTTTTAGGGAAAAGTATTTGGCCCATGTTTATACTACATAAATATATGTTTTTGCGGTGTATCCATCATTGAACCGTTTGGCAACATTAGATCTCAAAAAGCAGGAAACGCACTTTTTTCTTTCTGGTTGGAATGGCGTAATCTTTATCAAACCATTTTATGGTGTGCGCCTATGATTTTCTGATTAATTTTCAGCGCGCAAATTGCCTAAATTAGCTTTTTAATAATTCTGGAATAACCATTCCCTCCGAATTTATTTCTTTGAGTAACACTTTACAGAGCTTATTGGCTAATGCCGGTTGATGGGGCAGCTGTACACGAATGTAATTTTCTGTAAAACCTTCCATAACGCTATTATCTGCTCCATATTCGAATAAAACAGTAGCTGTATCACCCAAATGTTGGCTATAAAAATGTCTTAGTTTTTTTCTGATAGGATGCGCAACATTCTAGCCCGTTTTACACGCTCTTTTTGAGGTACTACCTGATCCATATGGGCCGCTTTTGTATGGGCTCTTTCTGAGTAAGGGAAAACATGTATATATGCAATCGGCAATTCATTTAAAAAATGATAGGTTTCTAAAAAATCTTCTTCTGTTTCACCTGGAAATCCAACCAGTACATCTATGCCTATGCAGCAAGAAGCCATTTTTTCTTTTAGATAGGTTACACGTTCTTGGTAGAGAGCAGTTGTATATCGACGCTGCATTAATTTTAAAATCTTGTCACTACCAGATTGTAGAGGTATGTGGAAGTGTGGCACAAAGCGTTTGGATGCAGTAACAAAATCTATAATTTCTTTACCAAGTAAATTGGGTTCAATAGAGGAAATGCGAAAACGTTTTATCCCGTCTATTTCATCTAAGGCTTGAATTAGTTCAAAAAAATTGGTTTGTCGTTGCTGATCAATGATGCCAAAATCTCCTAAATTTACCCCTGTCAGTACAATTTCTTTCACATTGTTGCGAACAATGGTTTGGACTTGGGTGACTACTTCTGCAATGGTAGCACTTCTGCTTGCGCCTCTAGCAAGTGGGATGGTGCAAAAAGAACAGCGATAGCTACAACCATCTTGTACTTTAAGGAAGGTTCTTGTGCGATCTCCTAGAGAGTATGCAGGAGAAAAGGCTAGTTTTTCTTTAATGGAGGTAACTTGTATCGTACCCCATTCATCCGATCGTTTTTTATGCCAGTCAGTAATCCAATGCAGCAATTTAAATTTTTCATGTGTCCCAAATACGGCGTCTACACCTGGTATGGCCGCAATCTCTTCTGGTTTGAGTTGTGCATAGCAACCTATTACAATTACAAAGGCTTTCGGTGCCATTTTTAGCGCTTCTTTAACAATTTTTGCACATTTATGATCTGCATTTTCTGTTACAGAGCAGGTGTTTAGTACAAAGACATGCGGACGTTGTGCTAGTGTTACCGTAACAAATCCTTTTTCTGTAAACAATCGACCAATTTCCGAAGTCTCAGAAAAATTTAATTTGCAGGCTAATGTATGAAAGGAAACTTTTTTCATTCTATTTCTAAAGTTTTGCAATTATGCATCTAAATAATTGGTTCTGTCGCACCTGTAATTAATTTTGTATAGCCCTCTCCCTTGTCTTGAATTTTGGATATTATGCGGCCATAAGTTTAGCAAAGTTCTCAAAAGTAGATGCTTGTTTTTTAGATTCGATTAGTTGTCCTTTTTGAATGATTCTAATATTTTTGTAGTAGTCAGGATTTAATCTAACAGGCAATAAAAAATTATAGTATATAGCTGTCAGTTAAGTTTAGGTTGTCAGGTATTCTTTTAAGATACGCGATTTGATTATTTTTTTCAAGTACTAATTTTTTACTATCCTGCCAAGTTTGCATCGGAGTTTTTCCGTAACAATATTTTCCAGAATGAGGTCGCTCATGATTGTAGTGATGCAACCAGTAATCTAAATCTTCTTGCAAATCATCTAGATTGCTATAGATTTTTTTACGCATGGCTGTATCAAAAAATTCCTGTTTCATAGTTTTATTAAAACGCTCACAAAATCCATTGGTTTGCGGTGAATAGGCTTTAGTAACCGTATGCTCTATACCTTCTATGCTTAAAAACAACTCAAAGGCATGATGCTCTATTTTGCCTTTATACTCAGTGCCACGATCTGTTAGAATGCGCAAGAGGGGTATGCTTTGTTCTTGATACCAAGGCAGTACTCTATCATTTAACATATCAGCAGCTGTCAAAGCTGTTTTATCAGTATAGAGTTTTGCATTAGCTACTCGAGAATAGCTATCTATAAATACCTGGGTATAAACCTTACCTATCCCTTTAAAGTTACCAACATAATAAGTATCTTGACAGCCTAAATAACCAGGGTGTTCTGTATCTATTTCTCCAAATGCTTCTTGTTCATTCTTACGTTTTTCTAATGCGGCTAGCTGGGATTCAGTTAAAACAAGACCATCTTGAGCCATTTTGGCTTCTAATGCTTTAAGACGTTTTTTTATATTATTTAAATCATTACGTAACCAGATAGACCTGACACCGCCTGGAGAGACCAGTATACCTTGCTGATTTAACTCATTGGATACCCTAAGTTGACCATAGGCTGGATAATCTATCGCCATATCTACTACTGCTTTTTCTATACTAGGATCTACTCTATTAGCCATGATCGGCTTCCTGCGGCTTATCTCATGTAACGCCTCTTGACCGCCTGTTTCATACAAGGATTTAAAGCGGTAATAGCTATCTCTACTATAACCCATGCTTTTACACGCTGATGAGATATTACCCAACGTTTTGGCTAGATCTAATAAACCTAGTTTAGGTTTAATTATTTTTTGATGTAACTTCATAATAATAGTCGATATTTATATCATCACAATTTAACAATTGTCAGAGTATATCTCAACTACTACAGATTATGGATCTTTTTTGCATGTTGTGTTGCATTGGTTTTTTGATAGAATTTTGGGGAGGATCTTCACGAGAGTTATGACTATCTCGACTAGATGCAATAGAAGAGTTATAATCATTTATAGAATTATAAGGTTCATTAGAATTATAACTATCGTTACTAGATGTAATAGAATTGTTTAAGGATCCATTTGTAGTTGACTTACATGCATCTGACATCTGTTTATCTATTTTTTTGAAATTTTCAATGTAAGGGTCTAATAAACCGACCAAATTTTCTATATCACTATTGGTGGGTGCTAAGTTCTTCATGTGCGAAAATATTGCCTCCAAATTATTGTCTTGGTTATTTGAAAGAAACCGGTTTCCAAAATTCTCAACGGTAGCTTTTAGCAAAGTTTTTACTATTTCTATATTTCCTGATTCTGCTGCTACTAATAGCGGTGTTTTATCCCAAGAATTTTTTTTTAAAAACAGACTAGTATACCTACGATCTAAATTCATTAGTTTTCGGTTTACAGTATGCTCACCATCTTTATAGCGTAGTGTTACTAGGCAGTCGTACATTGTATTTATGTCCCAAAAACAACTTTTTTCTACAATTGGTTTTAGTACGCATCGGCTTGGCCAACATTCAAAAAGAAGATGAAGAGCATATGTTTCTTCCATCAAGGTAGGTTTTAGTTTATCCAATAGTAATCCCATGATAGCTTGTGGTGCTTTATTTTCCTTATTTTCATTTATGCCTGCTGCTATATGAAATAGGTTGTTGTCATAACAAAAATTTTTAAGATCCATAATATTACTATATCCTTTGAACTCTTTCTCTAGTATATATCTTACTTCATTTTCATTACTATTCTCTACTGCTTTAAAAAGTTTTGCCAATGTTTTTTCTTCGGGTAATATTATTGTATTAGTCTGCCAAGAAGTACCATGGTGTGTATGAAAGTTTTTATTCTCATGGCTATGAGCCATAGCATATTCCCCCCGCCTCACCTTACTACAAGCCAGAATCAAAAAACAAACTACCCCAATGGGTAAGATAGCGCTGAAATAGCTGGTATAATATTTTTTTTTCATATCATGAAAATTAAAACAGTTAAAAATTAATACAAAACCCTAAGACTGGATACGGGGGCATTCTATTTTCTATACAATTAAAAAAACAACTAAGTTATATTATATTTATTCCTTCTTTTGTAGAAGCCTGTTCCCTTGTTAATTATAAACTAAATCGACCCAAGCTTTTTTTTAGAGGATCTTATCTTTTTTTGTCTGTTTACTAAATAGTGTACTACGATCATAGCCAAGCTAGTCATTAACATACAAGGCACCTGGCTACTATCTGTACGAAGTATAGGAAATATCCATTTGTGCCAAGCAAAAACAGATAGTAAGCCCGTAACCATGCCTATTAAAGCAACAGGCAAAGTAGTACGGAAATCTAAAACAACTAAAATAAATGGAGCCATTAGTATGGGTACATACAAACGACCATACCATGCAAGGATTTTCCGTAGTATAGACAAAGAATTAAAAGAGAGCACCAAAGTGAATACTGCCACCAGCAACAGCGCTAGACGTGCGACTAGAAGTTGGTGGGGATAAACAAATCTTTTTAAAAAAGGTATACTTTTGGGTATATCATAAGCAAACATAATACCCACTACATGTAACCTAGAATCGACCGTAGACATAGCGCAAGCTAATATAATCAAACAGACCATTCCTTTTAAGTGAGGAGAAGCATGGGCAAGAAAATAATCCCAAATATCTTTAGAGGGTATATTGGGAAACCGGACAAAGCTAAACAAACCCACTACTAGCATAGATGCTACAATAGCAGTACAAAAAATACCCGCATATAAGAATGCTTTTCTTGCCTGAGTTGGGCTAGAAGCTATATATACATTATGGACAAGATATGGACTTACCGAACTAAAAATAAAAGAAAGGTATCGCAGTATGCTTTTTACCTTACCATCGGAGGGCATAAGATTATGTAGTTCGAATTGTTTTTGATCTTGCAAAAAGTCAATCATTTCAATAATTGGTTGACCTGTTTGCTTAAAAACTAGCCAAGTTAGTACAATAAGAAGTGTAGTAAAAACAGTGCATTGCCATACATCTGTCAACGCAATAGCACGCGCACCACCAAACATTGCATAAACAACCATGACTATAGCGATGAGTATAGTAACCACCAGTGGACTAGCTGAAGGGATCAATCGGCTAGCTGTATTATATATAACATGGATTTGTAATGAAATAATAATGACTGCATTAGCAACCTCAAACAGAGCAGTAATCAATCTTCCACAACTACCATATGCAGTAGCCATTGTCTCTGGCATCGATAGGTTATCCATAAACTTGTGCATACGGCCTGATAACCAGCTTAAGAATAATAAGGGAAAAAGCGTAATACCTATTCTATACGCTATATAGAAAACGCCCTTACTAGGAACATCTACTATACTATAGTGTAGTAATGGGCCAGTACAATGGACACCTGCTATAGTAGCTACTATAGTAAATGTAGAAAATTGTTTATGTCCAATAGCATGCGCTACAAAGTTGGTAACTTTTTTGTTTCTATTCAAGGTGCACAAAGAAACCAACAACGTACATAGCAAAAATATGGCGAATGAAACCAATAAAAAATCAACTGACATAATGCTAAGTGGTAAACATCTTGAAAAAATTGTGTAAAAACTTAGGCCCTACCATCCTCTTTAACCATGACCTGAGTGAAGAATTATAGATTACTTGGAAAAATAGTGCGCATCATCACTGAATTTTTAAATTCAATTAAGGAATAATAATAATAATAATATTTTTTAGAATAAATGCAATAGAATCTTTTTGGATCTAAGGCAATTCTTTTTCTTCAAAAAACTTACTAGAAAAGAACTTACCTACTACATAACCTATACATGCACCAGCGATTATTAAAAAAAGATCTTTTTCTAATTCTAGCATTAAAAGAAGAATTTTCTTTTTCTGGTGGACGACTAAAAATAGATCTAGATACAAAAGTAAATACAAACAAGTACATAGGATCCATCTTGTGGAAATTGATTTTTCATTTTTTATTTTCTTGATCCAAAGTACACCCAGTACAATAGCTCCTATCGACAATAGCAATAATAAAAAAGAAAAAATTGGGTATAAAAGAAGATTGGTCAAAACATTGTAACAAAGTGCCAAACCACCTAATATATTTTGAATCGCACCCCCAGAATGGGTTTCCTTTTTGAGTATTTCATCTAAAGAATCAGCAGGCATATCTTGTTCATTGGTAGTTTCCGATTCCATGTTGCACAAGGTTTGTACAGCCACTTCTCCTTTGTAGCAAAAGCTAATAGACTGATTCCATTTAAGATTTGTTGTGATACAAGCGACTATGCTCAGTACATAAGATAAGAAGTGCATAAATTTTCAGCTTAATTACTTTTTTATAAGTGCTTTTTAGATTAGATTAATGTGAAAGCAGGGCGATTCTCTCCACATTTCCCTTACTTTTAACCCAATATCTTAATTTTTGAAAAAAGATCATAGTTTAAATGTATGAATATTCAAAAGAAACTTAATATTTTATTTGCCAGAAGAGGCACCTGCCACGCTGAACGATTACTTCCTCAATTAGTAGAAAACGATCTCTTGATTAGTGATAGACAACTTAGTGATCACCTTCGCTTTCTTTATCTGTATACAGATTTATTAGCCTACTACGACAACAACAATCAACGAATAGATGAAAATATCTGGCGAAGGTTTCTAGAGCAGGATGATACAGTTGTACGTTCTCTAATTTTGCATACCAATATTGATACGTTAAAAAAACGTATTCATGAAGATTTTTTAACACTACGGCGGATGCATAGAGGCATTTCAGATGGCAAGTCTATGGAAACCATATTGTCCGTCGCGCAAGAGCTGATTATATTATTGGATTATTGGTATAAAAACCTATCCAATGAAGATATAGTTCGAGTAAAACTAGCTACTATTATAGATGAAGAAATCAATACCCATATCACTAAAATATATGGATTGCTCCAGCAGTATCATAAAACCAGTTCTATTCAATCTTTTATAAACTTTTCTACTTTTCTTTATCAAAAGTGTGATAATACTTCTTTATGGCAATTAAAATCCGATTTGTTTTATGATGAAGTAGGGTGTAGACAGCTTAATGATGATCAAGTTATTGATATCTTTGATGATTTTTTTGATGCAGTTTTTAATACCATTTATACCTTAAAAGCGCTATCTGCTAGCGATTATTTTGACACCCTTTCTTCTAAGAACAAAGAACCGCATATGGCACTATTGATAGCTTTTTTACAGCTCCTAGAGTATGCAGATGGCCACCTTAATTATATTCCACAAAAGAGCTTAGATCACTACTATAGGCATGTATTAAAATTTAATAATAATCCTTCTATTCCGGACCAGGCTTATGTCCATTTTGTGCTTAGCCCCAACCATTCTTTTGCTTTTGTACCAGAAGGCAGCCTTTTGGTTGCAAAAAATCCAGTTAATGGTGAAGATATTTTGTTTGAAACAAAAAGGAATATAACCTTAAATAAAGCCAAAATTTCTGAGATTAATACCCTATTTACTACTAAAAAAATTGATAAAGAAGGATATCAAACCATTGAATTATCTGCTGCTACTTATAATAGAGAACTCTTGCAGACCCTTCCCTTTCAATTATTCCCTACCTTAAAAGATAATAAAGTAGCCAAAAAGCAAACCAACCAACACTTGGCTTTATTGGTTGGTTCCCCTTTATTGTATCTTTCTGAAGGCATTCGTACCATTTATATAAAATGGAAATTTAACTTTGAGTCTTTTCAGGTATTAATCAAGAGGAATCCAAGTAAAGAAATGGATAATGAAGGATTGTTAAAACAATTGTCAGATATCTTTCACAGCATGTTAAGGGTACAAGTTACCACTAAAGATGGGTGGTTAGATATACCAAAAGAATTTGTAACGATACGGTTTATCCATGATACCTGTTGTCTAGATATGACACTATTGCTCAATACAGAAGTACCACCAGTCGAAGCGTTGCCTACCGAATACAAAGGGGGTATCGTTAATCCTGGGACTCCTACTTTATCTATTGGCATACGTGATGGCGCCTCACTTACTGGTTTGTATCTTTTAAGTGGATTGGTATTGGAAAGAATAGATTTAAAGGTTCGTGTACAGGGATATCGTGGATTAATTCTTCAGAATCAATTAGGTATTATTGATAATAGTCAAATTTTTGAACCTTTCGGCCCATTAGCCAAATTAGACAGTAGTTTTTATATAGGAAGTGGCGAAATTTTTTCTAAAAATTTAACTGATTTAAAAATACATATCAAATGGGATAGTCTTCCTACGATAGAAGGAGGGTTTAAGAGTTATTATGATGCGTATCCTATTAAAGTGAACAATGATGACTTCAAAGTCAGTATTTCTTACTTAAATCATCAGCATTGGAATCCATCTTATGTTCAAAATAGGCAACGGGTATCTCTTTTTCAAGTTGTTAAAACCAGTAAAGGTAGTGAGCGGTTAGATGATCTTAGGACCATTAGTGAAATTGATGTAGCTGCATTACGGATCACTAAAACAAATACCCCGTTAGATGTTTCCGTTTATGGTCCTAAAACAGCAGCCGGCTTCTTAAAATTGCAATTATATACACCCGAACAAGCTTTTGGTCATGCTATCTATCCCAATTTGATGAGTAGTGTACTCGTTAAAAATGTTCAGAAAAAACAAGAAGAAGATTCTATTATTTTGAATGAGCCTTATACACCCCGTATCAAGGCCATTACCGTAGATTATGAAGCAGAGGAGTCTATTGTATTGACTTCTCCTCCTGGAGAAGAGGAAGAAAAGTATCTAAACAGTTTTTTTCGTCTTGCTTCTTTTGGCTATTTAAAGCTATTTCCCAGCAAGTTAGTCGCACCAGTTACATTATTACCATTGATACCAGAGCAATTTATAGCTTTTGGTATAGAAGATCTAAATGGTACAAATTTATCCATGCATATAGCTATTCGTGAAAATAGTTCAGATCAAGAAACCCCAAAACCCAAATGGTTCTACTTATATGATAATATTTGGGAGCCCTTTGAGGAAGCGATTGTTGTAGACGGCACCAATGGGTTATCCAAGTCTGGCATTATGATCTTTGATTTATCTAAATTGCCCAGTGATCTCAATAAAAATAATACCTGCATGAAGCCAGGATTAACTTGGTTTAAAGCACAATTTATGAATGACATCGGCGTCCTGCCCACTATAGTAGGCGTTTATATACAAGCCGTTCCTGTCTCAAGACTTATGGATAAAAATGGTGTTTTTTCTACTCCAGTACTACCCGAAAAAGCGATTCAACAGCTTAAAAATCCTATAGAGGGTATTGAATTGGTCCAACAGCCTTGTCAAACCTTTGGAGGAAGACAGTTTGAAAATCACCAAGCCTTATATAGACGGGTTAGTGAGCGGTTAAGGCATAAAAATAGAGCCATATCGGTCTGGGATTATGAACGAATGATCCTTGAAAAATTTCCAGAAATTTTCAGGGTAAAGTGTATCAACCATACCTCAAAAAGCAGGAATAATATGATAAATCCTGGTCATATAACTATTGTAGTGATGGCTAAAACAGAGCTTAGTGTGGGTATGCCCATGGTAAGTAGGCAGCTATTAGCTAAAATTAAAACATATATTCAAAGTGTAAGTGCTCCATTTATAAAGTGTGAAGTAGTAAATCCCACTTATGAGGATGTGAAGGTTAATTTTACGGTTAAATTTAAACCTGATTATGAAAAAGGATTATTTTTAAATTTACTACACCAAGACTTATATAACTTTTTTTCTCCATGGTTATTGAACCCATCAGAAGATGTCCAGTTGGGTGATAGTATACCTACGTCTAAAATTATAGACTTCATTAATAACCGTTATTATGTAGAAGGCATAGGAAATTTTTCTATATTAAAGTATTCTGGTAAACCTCCAGACTTAAAATTAGATAAGATAACAACCTATGATAGCCATTTATTTGCCAGCCATCCATGGTCTGTCATGGTTTCTTCAAAAAAGCATAAAATAGCTGTTGTGGATACATTTGATACTGCTCTGAAATTGCGTCACGGTAGCATAGGTGATATGGCTATTGCTGAAGATTTTATAGTAGGTCCATGGCAAGTGCCTAAAGAAGAAGAACTGTTGCCGCCATGTATAGATCAAGATAGCCCTATACCAAGCTTAGAACAATACTATTTAATCACTAAAAAATACATTAAAACCGATCATGGCCATCACTAGTAGAGAAGAACTAAAGAAAAGCTTTGAAAAGGGATCTATTCCTACCCAACGTGATTTTGAAGATTTGATAGATTCCATGTTCCATAAACAAGATGATAAAATTCTTTCTCAAGATTATGGCTTGAGTTTATCTCCTAAAGGTAGTTCCGCTAAGTTGATAACATTGTTTAATAACTTAAATGATTTTAAACCTACCTGGAGTATTGAACAATATCCTAAAAATACGCCATCCTTTGGGTTTAATCTTGTGGATAAAGAAGGGGAGAGTAGATTCCTTGTCCAGTCTAATGGCCATGTTGGTATAGGCACCACCAATCCATCAGAAAAATTAACTGTAAATGGTAACGTCAGTATGCATGGGCGTAGGGGAGCATATGCTTCTGGTGAAGTCCCTGGAGATGGCAACTGGTATAGTATTACACCTACATTAAATGCATGCCATGCATTTGAAGTCATTGCTAAAATTGGTAAAAAAGGGCGTGGTTTATATGCTATGACTCATGCTATAGCACTCAGCACATTTGGAGATTCCAGCAATAAGGTTAGTACTGTAAAAGCCTATTATGGAAGTTTTAGAAATAAAATTAAGTTTCGCTGGGCTGGAGATACTTTTAACTATACTTTACAAATAAAAACCCAACGTGATTATGGAGAAGATAGTATGATTAAGTATTATGTGACCAATTTGTGGTGGGAGGAAGAAGAATACGAAGCTGTGCACCAATAACATTGGATTACTAGCCCTGTTATGCAAGAATCTTTCTGATTAATCAAAAGTTTAAGAGGATAAAGTACTATTTTTTAACCAAAGAAACGTAGAGATAATGGATAAATTTTCCTAGATTTGAGGGATAGTTTTATCCAGTCAATTATACTATTTAATATACTTATGAAAAAAGACATTCATCCAGAATATAGGCCAGTTGTCTTTTTAGACACTTCTAGTGGTGCTAAGTTTATGACGCGTTCTACTATACATACATCAGAAACTATTGAGTGGGAAGATAAAAAAACATATCCTTTGTTTAAAGTAGAAGTTAGTTATGTTTCCCATCCTTTTTATACAGGTAAGAAAATTTTTGTAGATACAGCAGGTAGGATTGAGCGTTTCAATCAAAAGTACAAAAAGAAAAATGTTACTATTTAAATAGACTAATAATCTATAAAGTCTATTGTTTCTTCTAACCAATACATATAGTTTGGTATTACGTTTAGTCAATGGTCGCAATTCAAGGAACCCGTTAGTGGTTGTGTCAAAGTTCCTTTTGATGTTTGCATTTTTAACCATATCTGTTAGATCAATTTTTTGCATCAGGGGTTAATTTTTTGTAGTTTTCAATTAATCAGAAAGTAATGCAGGATACATAAAAATTTCTTCCTATATGCATTAGCTGGTTGTAAGTATATGGTGTTGCTAAAAAAAGGGAATAGACTAGGTGTTCAAGTAGCAAAGATTTAAATCTATTATTTGATATGCAATTTGCCAAGATACCTGACCACTACGCTTTTAAAAATGCTTTAATAAGAATGGCTGCTACCGATAAGGTAGCACATGCGCAGCTTTTTATAGGTCCTACTGGTTCTGCAAATCTTGCTTTAGCATTAGCCTTTGCTACTTATCTAAATTGTAGATCCCCTAAGCAAACAAATGCTTGTGGCAATTGTTTTTCCTGTGCCAGCATGGAACAATTGACCCATCCGGATTTGCTACTAATTTTTCCTAAAAAAACTAGTAGTGCAATTTTTGATGCGCAATCAGATAGGAATTATCTAGACACATTCCGTAATTTGCTTAAAAAAAATCCTTTTTTGACGTTAGAAGAGTGGATTAGTGCTATGCACTTTGATCGTAAACAATGTCAAATTAGTAAAAAAGAGGTTGGTAAAATTATCGAACAACTTAGCTTAAAACCTTTTATGGGGCCATATAAAGTTGTCTGCATATGGCTACCAGAATATCTCCATCATACAGCAGCTAATGCACTATTAAAAACCTTAGAAGAGCCACCGCCATCTACTGTTTTTTTATTGGTGGGTTCCAATAGTGAAAAAGTATTACCAACCATTCGATCACGTGCTCAACACCATGCTATTCCTCCTTTTTCCGAAGAAGCCATTGAGCAAATGTTGCGCAATAGCTATAGCGATTTAGATGCCCATCGATGTAAAGAGATAGCATTTCTAGCTCAAGGGAATCTGTCTAAAGCTTTTCAACTGATCGAGCAAAGTGTTAGGGAAAACTTTGACTATTTTAGTCAGTGGATACGTTGTTGCTATAGTGGTAATTTGATTAAATTAGTTGCCCAAGCTGAAGTATTTTATAAACTATCTATTGAAGTACAAAAGAATTTTTTTACTTATGCACTACAGATGAGTAGAGCCACCTTATTGGGCAAATTCAATCATCCACTTTTTCAACTAGGTTTGCCTGCTGAGGCAACGTTTCTCAAGAAATTTGGTCTTAATGTGAGCATAAACCAATTAAAAGAGATTATAACACAATTGATGCAGGCTTATTATTATGTAGAACGAAATGGCAATCCAAAAATGGTTTACCTCCATATGTCCATTCAAATCATAAATATTTTTGCCTCTATTTAGCTATTTCAAGCGGGGCTGTATTTGCGTGCTGATACTGCTTATATTAGAACTAAAGCAAGATTTATCTATTTTTCAGCTATTATAGACTGGCACAGTAAGGCTATATTGCGTTATAAATTATCCAATAGTATGGTACAATGCTTATCACTAGATCTGTTACAAGAAGCGCTTAGTAGCGTAACGTGAAATCTGGATTTATTTACTTGATTTGTCATGGATAAAAAAATTCATATTTATGGTTTAAATATAGAAGAACAAGCTTTAACACAATTCAACAATTGTTGCAGTAAAGACGGTTCTGTCGCATTTGTTTTAAGGCGTCAGTTAATTTATTATTTTTAGTTAAAAATTGACTAAAATATTTACTATTACCCTGAGATTATTGCCATATTTTAAAGGATTGTGTGCATCACCAGAGTTAATCCTTCTATTTATGTATATCAAATGTCGTTTTTCTTTAAGCTATAGAGACTTGGAAGAGACGATGCGTATCAGAGGCGCAAAGATTGATCATGCTACTTTACAAAGGTGGGTCATTAAGTTCATGCCACGCATAGATCAAGAAGTAAGAAAAAGAAAACGCCCAGTTGGTAGTAGCTGGAGAATGGATGAAACGTACGTAAAACTAAATGGTAAGTGGATTTATTTATATAGAGCAGTAGATCGTTATGGAGATACAGTTGATTGTCTTCTAAGTGAACGTAGAGACAAGTCTGCAGCTATTTCTTTTTTTCGTAAGGCTATCAGATATAATAACACTCCATCCAAAGTGGTAGTTGACAAAAGCGGTAGCAATAAAGCTGCACTTGATGCATTAAATACAGCAATAGATCAAGATCAGAAGATTCAAATATTTCAAAACAAATACTTGAATAATAGAGTTGAACAAGATCATAGATTCATTAAAAAACGGATCAAACCTATGTTAGGATTTAAGAGTTTTCATGCTGTTAACATTACCATTACAGGAATAGAAAATATTAGAATAATTCAAAAAGGACAATTAATAGGAGCTAAAAAACAAGCATCTACTTTTGAGAACTTTGCTAAACTTATGGCCGCATAATATCCAAATTTGAAGACAAGAGACAGAACTATACAAAATTAAATACAGATGCGACAGAACCGCATCCGAATCCCACAGATTATATCAGTATCTTTCGTAACCTAGCAACTGGTAGATGCAATTGCTTTCTGTACTTAGTGACGGTACGGCGTGCCACATTATATCCCTCAGCTGCCAATAACGCTACAATACGTTCATCCGAGTAAGGATTTTTTTTATGCTCAGTATTAATTAATTCTAAAATTCTGTTTTTAACAACCTTATTGCTAATATCTTCTCCAGTAGATCTGTTGATGGCTTCAGAGAAAAAAAACTTTAGAGGATATACACCAAACCTACCTTGTACTGACTTTTGGTTGACAATTCTTGAAACAGTAGACGCATCCATACCAACTCTATCGGCTACATGCTGCAAAACCATTGGCTTTAATTTATCAGTTTCTTCCTCTTCTGAAAAGAAAGCATATTGCAGTTGTAAAATTGCTTCCATAGTTTTTAAAAGTGTTTCACTCCGCTGACTCAGCGCTTCCATAAACCATTTGGCATGCTCTAGATTTTTTCTTAAAAAAGCAATCATCTCCTGACTTTTTAAATCTTGTTTACGTTTTTTCTCATACGTTTCCAGTATATTAAGATATCTTTTATTAAAACGTGGCTTATAAATCGGGTAGTGAACCAGTTCAACACTAAGTTTTCCTCGATTTTCTAAAATTATAAAGTCTGGAGTAAGATACTCATTGCCATACCCTATTCCATTATTATGTTGGCCTGGCCTAGGATTAAGCCGAGCAATATGTGCCAGTGCTTTCTTTAAAAAATTTGTGTCAGTAACGCCTAATTTTTTAACCATTACGCCGTAGTGTTTCTTCGTAAAAGCTTCAAAACAACTACTTACCACACGCTGTGACAACTGAATAAGTGGATCTTTCTGATTTTGCCCTTTCAGTTGAATTAATAAACACTCTTGTAGATTTCTAGCTGCAATGCCAGGTGGATCTAAATCCTGAATAGCGGTTAATACTTCTTCAACTTCTTCTAGAGACAGTTCTAAATAATGCATTACATGAAGATCTTGTAACACTGTTTCCAAATCACATGAAAGGTAGCCATTTTGATCTAAACTACCAATTAGATGTTCACCTATTATATATCCTATCTTATTTAAGTGGAGCAAATGAAGTTGTTCTCTCAATTTTTCTTGTAGTGAAACAATAGCTGGCGTCCAAAGGTCACGCGTGGGATGAGCCTCTGTTTTGTATATTTTTTTATTTAAATCAATTGAACGATAATCAGAAAAATCCTGAGCAAGTTGTTCTGATAGGCAAGATAGTTCTTCACTTGCCACCTCTTTTACCTCATCTAATAAAGGATTCGTAACGACCTCTTTTGAGATATAGTCGTTAAGTGCTACAGTAGGTACTTGTAATAACTTAATAAATTGAATTTGTTGTCCCGACAATCTCTGGGTTAACCGTTGTTCTAATTGTAACTTCTGCATCTTAGCATTCAGTTGGATTACATAAAAACTATTTATAGATTAGACCTTACTGGGTATGTAAGAAAATATGAATCTTTCCATACTATTCCTATACTAATAAAGAGCATAACATTGTATCACAAAATTAAAGAACTTTTACAATTTGGCACAGTAGGTAGTGCAATTGAAGCAAAAGGCTGGATCCGCACCAAACGTATCAATAAACAAGTTATATTCCTTACGATAAATGATGGTTCTTGCCAACAAAACCTACAGGTAGTTATGGCACCATCTGCACTTCCCAAGACACTGCTCAACCAACTGATTACAGGTGCTAGTATTGCAGTATCTGGCAATCTAGTAGCTTCAAAAGGTAGCAATCAATTGGTGGAATTACATGGTTCCCAACTGACCCTACTAGGTAATGCGCCAGACTATCCCTTACAACCCAAAGCCCATTCGTTAGAATTTCTACGCACATGGCCACATCTTCGTTTTCGCACCAATACCTTTAGTGCCGTGTTTCGCATTAGACATGCCGTTAGTTATGCAATTCACCATTTTTTTCATGAGCGTGGTTTTTTTTACCTTCACACGCCTATTATTACTGCAGCTGATGCAGAAGGTGCAGGAGAATTATTTCGTGTAACCAGCCTGAATATTGCCCACTTACCTAAAAATCTAGATGGTAGTATTGATTTTAGAGAAGATTTTTTTAATCAGGCTACTAACTTAACAGTATCTGGACAACTTGCTGCAGAAGCAGCAGCCATGGGACTAGGGGCAGTCTATACCTTTGGTCCTACTTTTAGGGCAGAAAATTCTAATACAACCAGACACTTAGCAGAATTTTGGATGGTTGAACCAGAGGTGGCTTTTGATAACCTAGAGGATACTATTGCGCTTGCAGAAGCGTTGTTAAAATGCTTATTAGACTATGTACTAAAACAGTGTCCCACAGAACTGGATTTTTTGAACCAACGTTTGCTTAACTATAGCAACGAACAAGATCGAGCTGAGCTGCGGCTGTTAGAACGGTTGCGATTCGTATTGGCAGAGCCTTTTGCGCGTATTACCTACACAGAAGCCATTGCCCTTTTAAAGGAAGCTGAATCAAATAAGCAAGGTAAGTTTGTCTATCCTGTTACCGACTGGGGTATGGATCTTCAATCAGAACATGAACGTTATTTGGTAGAACATCATTTTAAAAGACCTGTAGTAATAACGGATTACCCAAAAGATATCAAAGCATTTTACATGCGACAAAATGATGATGGCAAAACAGTAGCAGCTATGGATGTGCTTTTCCCTGGTATAGGAGAAATTATTGGAGGATCCCAAAGAGAAGAGCGCATAGATTATTTAGAAAAAGCAATGCAGCGTACTTCTATTCAAGATCTAAACTGGTATCTGGATACCAGACGTTTTGGTACCGTACCCCATAGCGGATTTGGTTTAGGGCTTGACCGGTTGATATTGTTTATAACGGGTATGGAAAACATACGTGATGTGATTCCATTTCCACGTACACCAGGTCATGTACCTTGTTAAATGGCTCTTTCGCAGGTAAGGAAACAAAATTAAATAAAAGTTGTCCTAATTTTTCGGGCCACTATATTTTATTTATTTTTATTTTCGCTAAAAAATAGATAAATTTACAATTGCTGGTGTTAATAAGGATTTCGTAGCTCAGCTGGTAGAGCATCTCACTTTTAATGAGAGGGTCCTGGGTTCGAGTCCCAGCGGAATCACGTTTTTACGTCAACAAATAAAATATAAAGCATAAATGCCCGTCTCTTTTATTACAAATTTCCGCCATTTAAACTTTAAAACCTTTAAAAAGCATAAGTTTTTTAAAGGTTCATTGGTAGCATATGGTGTATGGCATTAGTGTTGGTTGGTCTACATCCTCAATGTCGCTATTTTAGCCTAATTAAGGTCCGTTTACAAAATAAATCTATGTAATATGGCTAAAAAATATATATCCCATCAACTCATCTGGTTGCTTGTCATCATTACTACCTATGTAACAGGAGGGAGTTGCGATAGTTGTAACCATAAGCGCACCTCTACCCCTAAGCCTACCCCTACTATGCCTACGGCTATAGATAACGCTGATTCAGCATCTAGCACCTCTTCAGGTTATGCGAGTGACAGCAGTGGTGGACCATCTTCTGCCACCAGTGGTTCCTCAAATTTTTCTAGTGGTAGCGCTTCCTCAAGTCGGTCCAGTTCCCCCGCTCGTCCGACTGATTTTGCTGGCCTTCCTAACATCGGCAATACTTGCTATATGAATGCAGTGCTGCAGATTATTGCAGCGTTGTATGAAGACAAGATAAAAAGCCATAGTGGGTTAAAAAATTTGGTCAATAAAATAAATAATGGTCACCAGCCGTTAAAGCGTGAGGAGATGGAAAAATTTGTGACGTCTTTACCAGAAAATGCGCAAAAGATGGCAAAAGAGGCACAATCAGGCACACAACAAGATCCTCATGAATTTATCGCTAATCTAGAAAAAGAGCTAAATCTTGATCGTGTTGGCTGTGGTAACCGATTCCTTTTTAAAACTACAAAAAAGAATAAAAAGAATTTGTATCAGCAATTTAACTCTATTGAGGACGAAAAGCAGGAACGCCAATTATTTGTATCTCTGGATGAGCAAAAAACCACTCAATGTTTTTTGAGTAAGATGATTGCATTGAGCAGAGAAGAATTAGTGACAGATCCGTGTGTAACAAAAGATCCAACGCGCTGTTCTTACTACAAGGGTCCTAAGTCTTCTTTTTTAAAAGAAAATGAAAATAATCTAGAAATTCAAAATCAGGACCCTGAGAAATTACAATCTTACATTCAGCAACACGTGATGAGTAAAAGTAAAATACCTTCTATATTGTATGTACAATTGAAGCGGTTTACAAACGAAAACACTAAAATCGAAACAGCAGTTGATGGAACATTTGAGCTTACGATTAAGCCAGATCCTAATTTAAACGAAACTATTCATTTTGATTTACATGGATTTATTCTACACACAGGAAGTACAAATGGTGGCCACTACATAGCCTACGTAAAACGCAATGAAAAATGGTACGAAGCAAATGATTCGTCCATAACTCAAATGAGCGAGTCAACAGCTATAGATAAATCTAAACAAGCCTATCTATTGTTTTATAAAAAGAAATAATATAGACTATGATTTTTTGTATATGCTGGTTAGATGTCTTAGCAAAGAGCTGCTTTCCAATGGTCACATAAAACAGCTGTGGCTACAGCTGCATTCAAAGAATTGGCAGTGCCATACCTAGGAATACAAACAGCATCTGTAACCACTGCTTGTATGGCAGGCTGAATCCCATGGGATTCGTTCCCAATGACTAATATTCCATGGTCTGGAAAGGCAAAATCGCCTACCCGTTTGCCCTTTAGCATAGCCCCTACAATAGGTAGGTTTAGATTTTGTAAATAGCCTGGCAAATCTACATAATGTAGGTCCACCTTTAGAAAAGAGCCCATGCTGGCTTGGAGTACCTTTGGGTTATATAGATCCACAGTTGTTTGCGCACAAAGTATGGTTCGTATGCCATACCAATCTGCTATACGGATGATCGTCCCTAAATTTCCAGGATCTTGTATGCCATCCAATGCAAGGGTTACACCCATCAATGGTAAATGAGGTTCAGTAGGTTTCGGTATAGCCGCCACAGCCAGTACTTGATAGTTATGGACCAAAGACCCCAACCTAGAAAGGAGCTCCTTCGGCGCCTCAAATGCTTCCATCGTGCTAGGAAAGGTTGCAACAATATTTTTATTTTCGAAAAAAAAAGAAGAGGTACCCACGATACATTTTATGGTATAATCAGAAGAAAGCAAGGCCTCGATACCTTTTTTACCCTCTAAGACAAAAGCAGCTTGCGCTAGACGATGCTTTTTAACCCCCAGCTGACGGATAAATGTAGCTTTGTTTTTACTTAAGGTAGGATACATATATAGACACATTTTATGCTACTTTTTGCTGGATCAAAAAGTAGCACAAAAATGGCTTAGCAACTTACTTACGAGCGTACTTAGCTTTTACATAATGAAACAACAAATAATAGATTGCAAAGATGCATGGCACCATAGCAATTTTTAATATAAAAAGCAATGATAAAAAAGGTAAAAAGAATAATATTATAGCAATTAAAAAGCCAGTTTTAAATGAAATCATAGATCAAAAATAGAAAAAATGTATATAAATAACCATAACGCGTACTATAATATTACAACTATTTTCGAAACCATCCAAAAAAACCATCCCAAAAAAGGTTGCCTTGTGTCCATAGGGTCTAAAGATTGTATAAAATATTTTTATCCGAATTTTTCGAGCTACTATAGATGGCACAAAATCAAATCAGTTGGGATAGCCCATACTGCTTACCAAGCATTAACATATAATCCAATGCTTCTTGGTATCTATTTTTAATTGTACCTTCTAATATAGCCTCCTTAATTGCGTTCTTAATAAGGCCTATTTGAGGAGATGGTTTTAATCCAAATGTTTGGATAATAATTTGACCCGTAATAACAGGTTGAAAATTTCTAATTTTATCACGCGCTTCTACTTCCCAGACGCGCTGCTGTACCCTATCAAAGTTGGCCAAATATTGTTGCACTTTGTCCTCGTTTTTAGAAGTTATATCAGCTCTACACAACAAAAATAAATCTTCTAAATGATCACCAACTTCATACAAAAGACGCCGTATTGCGCCATCTGTGACCTCACGGGCCAAGGCTATAGGACGTAAATGCAACCTAACCAATTTTTGTACATAGCCCAATACTTCTTTAGTGATAGGGAAGCGCATTCTTTTAAAAATCTTAGGCAACATTCTAGCACCCTGTTCTTCGTGGCCATGAAAAGAAAACCCATGTATGGGATCAAATCTTTTCGTCAATGGTTTAGCGATATCATGCAAAACAGCTGCCCAACGAAGCCATAATTTACTAGAATGGTGGGATATATTGTCCAAAACTTCAAGGGTATGGAAAAAATTGTCTTTATGAGAATGGCATCCAATTTGTTCTTTCCCTGCAAGGTTGTGTAATTCTGGTAGTACAACGGATAATAGATTGGCATCAAATAAAAGTTTAAACCCATAAGAAGGCCGATCAGTCATGATTATTTTATGAAGCTCCTCTGAGATACGCTCCTGAGCTACAATAGCCAATCGATCCTGAACAGTTGTCATGGCCAACCATGTTTCTGGTACTATGGTAAAATGAAGCTGAGTCGAAAAACGTATAGCACGCATGATCCGCAATGGGTCATCTGAAAAGGTTTGATAGGGATTAGAAGGGGTTCTAATCAAACCATGCATCAAATCGCTCTGGCCGTTGAATGGATCTACCAATCGTCCATAATCTCCTTTGTTTAAAGAGGCAGCCATTGTATTAATGGTAAAGTCTCGACGCATTTGATCATCAGCAAGTGTTCCTGTTGATACATTTGGATGACGAGAGGTCAGCACATAGGATTCTTTTCTGGCGCTTATAAACTCTAATGCCCACTCATCCCATTGCAACATAGCGGTACCAAAACGTTTAAAAAACGTAACTGGAACATCTTTGTATTGTGCTACAGCTTGTGCGAGTACAATACTATCTCCTACGCATACAATATCAATATCTTTGGCAACACGGCCTAAAAACAAATCACGTACAAATCCTCCCACTACATAGGTTTCCAATGAAAGGGCATCAGCCATCTCCCCGATTTGACGCAACACAGGATGATCCACGATTCTATCCAAGGAAACGATACAGTTGTTAATTTTTAGACTGTCCAAGATTTTATTTTTTAAATGATCTCTTTTATGCTATACCTAGCTAAGCAGCAGGAGAACATAGTTCTGGATTTTCCATAGATATCTGTTCTTTGTTTTCGTAAAAAGTAGCTTCTATAGACTCCACTACCTTTTGTATAACCTTCCTATTATTGAGCTCGGCAATGCCTTCTTTTACTGTACGACCTACTTTATTACCATGACAGGCACCGTATACGGTTATACATTTAAAATTTGATTTAGTAAATCCTTCTGCATGTTGTGTATCAACAGGAAGCAACATATCATGCTCAGACGTTTCATTGCCACCAATCAAACGTGCATAGGTAGCATTCAGTTTATTCAATGCCTCAGCGCTAATAGAGGATGAAAACGGATGAAAAAGATTGGAAAAATCAGTTAAAACACCTGCAATAGCGGTAATAGGAATATCAACTTGTTGGAGATTTTTAGCAACATAACCACATATAAAATTACTCTCTGGTTCTAATATGGCAGCGCCAGGGCATACTTTATTCATAAAATATGTGACTGCTATGCTGTACAAATTAGGCCATTTTTGAGCTAATTCGGGTTTAAATTTAAAAAAATATTTGATTACATCTTTTCCATAATTTTTTTGTATTTTATCTAAAGTAGGTTCTATTTTTTTAAATTCTTGCTGAAACCCGTTGATATTTTTTATGTGGTCCATTACGGGCGCGCCTTTCCATGGTGTGCCTATAGTGATTAAATGATTAATATCGATACCTTCCTGCTTTAAACGACAGCGGTATTCTTTAACCAGAACAAATCCCCGCAATCCCCCTTGGCTATGGCCGATAATTACGATATGCCTACCAGGAAGCATTGCTTTTATTTCTTTATATACTGAGTCAGCTTGCTCGCTTATAGGAAGTAAGGTAGTAGGGGACTCAAAAGAATTTAGTATCCCTTTTTTATTAGGATCTTTATTCAGACTTGTTGAGGCCAGTATACTAGCATGTGGAAATTTTTCTTTTAAAACTGCCTGCATAGTAGCAAAATCATAAGACAGCCTATGCAACCCATGCAACAATACAATAGCTTGTTTGCTCTCTTCTACTTTAGGGACTCGTTTCAATTTCTTTACTTTTTTTGGATACGGATTAGGATTATTTGAGCAATACAAGGTTGCTGTAATGGCATCAGTTTTGTCTAATGAAGCTTTTGACGTCAATAGTGTTTGGGGATTTAGTGGAAGTGGTACTTTATCTTTGCTATGTTTGCGTACACAATTTTTACTGCTACAACCAACAGCTAGCGCTAAAGAAACCACGCAACTAGATCGACCAATGGAAATAAGGGCCTTACGCATCCCTATGATATAGCGCATACTGGTAAACTTCTATAATATAAAAGAGTGACGAAAATGGTTTAATAATTTCCTACAGTATTTAAATATAGCACTTTTGATCTATTTTAAAAAGATGGGCCCGATGAGGATAGTATAGGCAACCCCTTGTTTGGCCTTTATCTAACTATTTATTAAATTGGCTTACCCATTTACCAACGCACAAATGTAATCCCTATGGAAGGTTTAAACCATCAAAGCAGACTTGCTTAGATTGCATCCAATATAAAAGTAAAATGGTCATCACAACGAAACCAGCTACAGAAGCATCCTATCTTTCTGGACTTAATCAGATGCAAAAAAAAGCAGTTACCCATACCGAAGGTCCCTCCATTGTGGTAGCAGGTGCTGGCTCAGGTAAAACCAAAGTATTAACGGCCAGAATAGCCCATCTCCTTAAGGAAAACAAAGCAACAGCTGATCAAATTCTCGCTTTAACCTTTACCAACAAAGCGGCTTCTGAAATGCGTCAACGGATCACCCAGGTAGTAGGCAATGGCACTAAAGCGATATGGCTAGGAACCTTTCACAGTGTATTTATGAAACTATTGCGATATGAAGCCAATAGTTTGGGATATCCTTCCAATTTTAGTATTTATGATACAGACGACAGTAAGTCACTTATCAAACAAATTATTAAGGGAATAGATCTTGATGAGAAAGTATATAAACCAAGTATTATATTAGGACGTATTTCCCATGCTAAAAACAAATTGATTACGCCAAAGGGCTACGCTGCAGATCCAACCTATCAAAAAGAGGATGCCTATATGCGTATGCCTAGATTTAGTGAAATTTTTATAAAATATACCCATTACTGCTTGCAAGCTGGTGCAATGGATTTTGATGATCTATTGGTACAGACACATAAGCTGCTATATGATCATCCTGCATTAAGTGAAAAGTATCAACAACAATTTCGCTATATATTTATTGATGAGTTTCAAGATACCAACTTGGTTCAATACTGTATTGCAAAAAAACTAGCTGCCTACCACCAAAATATTTGCGTAGTGGGAGATGATGCACAGAGTATTTATGCATTTAGAGGTGCCGATATTCAAAATATTTTGCATTTTGTCCATGACTATCCTGATCATCAAATGATCAAGCTGGAACAAAATTACCGCTCTACCCAACATATTGTAGATGCAGCCAACTGTATTATTAGCTATAACGAAACACAATTAAAGAAAAAAGTTTGGACCGCCAATCCTATGGGTGCCCCCATTGAGGTGCTGACGACTATGTCAGATATGGAAGAAAGTCGGTTGATCGCAGATAATATTTTAGCAGAAAAATTGAACCACCAACTGCTTTATCGCGATTTTGCCATCTTGTATCGTACCAATAATCAATCCCGGAATTTTGAGGAAGCACTCCGTAAAAAGAATATTCCTTACCGGATCATTGGGGGACTTTCGTTTTATCAACGCAAAGAAGTCAAGGATCTTTTAGCCTATTTGCGTTTGGTAGTAAACCATAATGATACGGAAGCTTTTAGAAGGATTATTAACTTCCCTAGAAGGGGAATAGGCCCTACTACTATTAATAAAATTCTTTCTATTTCAGCTGAAAAAATGGTTCCCTTCTGGACTGTACTGGGTAATGTAAATGACTTTTTAAGTGGTGCTACTGCAGCCGCTGTAGCCCGTTTTGTAACATTGATTCATACCGCTACTTTAAAGCTAGAAAAAGAAAATGCATATGCTATAGCAGACTACATGGCCAAAGCATCTGGTCTACTCAAGGAACTTCATGAAGATAAAACAGTAGAGGGATTAACCCGCTATGAACATATCCAAGAACTGTTAAATAGCATCAAACAGTTTGTAGACCACCCTGACCACCATGATCCAACTCTAGGCAGTTTTTTACAAGAAATAGCATTGATTACTAGTGCAGATAAAGAAAATTCAAATGAAGATTCCATTACACTAATGACGATCCATGCGGCAAAAGGGCTAGAATTTAAATGCGTATACCTGGTAGGCATGGAAGAAGAGCTCTTCCCTTCTGCTATGATGTTGGGCAGCAAAGCAGACTTAGAAGAAGAAAGGCGTCTTCTTTACGTAGCTGTTACCCGTGCCCAACTAAAATTAACGCTGTCTTATGCATTAAGCAGATACCGATTTGGCAAATTAGCCAATGTTCAGCCAAGTCGTTTTTTAAAAGAGATGGGTTGGATGGACCATACGGCAACCAAAGCTATGGCTAAAAGGGTAGCGACGGATACGCTCCATACTGGTAAGCCTATGGCCACCCAAAAGCAGTCCAACAAACCGATCCGCACTATTGGCCCCATGGTGGCACCTGCTAGACTACGCATTCCTACTGATCCTAGTGCTATACAGGTTGGCCATACTGTCCAACATCTTCATTTTGGTGTAGGAAAAGTCTTGCAGTTGGTGGAATCTTCAACCATGCGTAAAGCTGTTATTCTTTTTCATAAATTCGGGGAAAAGACTTTATTGTTAAATTATGCAAAACTAGAGATACTGCCTTCTAAACAGAAGGCCTATTGAATATTATTTATTATTATAACCCAATAACCCATAATGTACGA
Organism: Cardinium endosymbiont cEper1 of Encarsia pergandiella; assembly: GCF_000304455.1. Classification (NCBI taxonomy): domain Bacteria; kingdom Pseudomonadati; phylum Bacteroidota; class Cytophagia; order Cytophagales; family Amoebophilaceae; genus Candidatus Cardinium; species Cardinium endosymbiont of Encarsia pergandiella. The sequence goes on along the minus strand of NC_018605.1, from coordinate 24,842 downwards.
CTATAATACAACTAGATCGCCTTTAATCCTTAAAGAGTATGGTAGAAATATACAAAAGCTTATGGAACAAATCGCAGCGATTAAGGATAAATCGGTTCGCACGCAAAAGGCCCATAGTATTGTAAAGCTGATGGAAGTGGTTAATCCTAATGCAGAATCTCTTGAAAAACGTTGGGGTGATCTTTTTATCCTGTCAGATTACAAGTTAGATATCGATAGCCCCAATCCCAAACCTATTAAACGAGAAAGTAGTCAACCCCATTATGCGCATATGCCCTTTGTTAAGCTAATCAGATACAAATATTATGGGCGACATATGGAATCACTTTTGAAAAAAATTACTACCTTGCTCACGCTTAAAGAACAGCAGCAAATGCTTATAGCAGCTGGAAAGCTTATGCGCCGTCTTAGTAGCACATGGAACAACGATTACATCAGTAATGAAAGAATGATGCAAGATATCAAGCGAATGATACCAGATGGTACAATACTTGATGTAGAAATAATACGGACACTACCAGATGAAGGTGTAAATGGTCAAAAGTCTAGAAACAAGTATCAAATCAAAGTCAGCACTGCTAAAAAGTAGCTAGGCCCCATACATAGGGTAGTATAAAATTAAAGCAATGGGCAAATTTATTATCCATGGAGGGCGCCAATTGTCTGGCACCATTAAACCACAAGGGTCAAAAAATGAAGCACTGCAGGTGATATGTGCCACCTTACTGACCGATCAAGTTGTGACTTTATACAATATTCCCAACATTACAGATGTACAACATCTGATGAAACTACTGGTCCTGCTAGGGGTTAGCATTACCCCATTGGATGATGGAGGGTATCAATTTTGTGCAATGGATCTTGATAAAAAGGTGATGTGTACCACAGTATTCCGACAAACGTACACTAAAGTAAGGGGCTCTATTATGTTACTGGCTCCGCTCTTAATCCGTTTTAAGCAAGTAGCCATAGCAAAGCCTGGAGGAGACCGAATTGGACGCAGAGGCTTACATGCGCATTTTGAAGGATTTGAACAATTAGGGGTTGCTTTTTACTACGATGGTGCCAAAGCAACTTGGGAAGCGAAATGCGCTGCGTTGAAGGGCGCTGATGTACTGATGCCAGAAGCATCGGTAACGGGCACCGCAAATTTGATTATGGCTGCCAGCATGGCCAAAGGCAAAACCATTATTTATCCTGCCGCTTGTGAGCCGCATATACAACAACTTTGCCATATGCTGATAGCCATGGGTGCGCGTATCACAGGTATTGGCTCTAATGTATTAACCATAGAGGGCGTACAAGGACTCAGGGGCACTACCCATACCATTTTGCCCGATCTATTGGAAATTGGAAGTTTTATTGGATTAGCTGCAGCTACCCAATCAGCACTAACGATTACAGATGTGCCTATTAAATTTTTTGCACCCATTTGGTATTGTTTTAAACAGTTGGGTATTGTGATAGAAACACAAGAGCATAAATTGCATATTCCATTGCAACCTTGCCATGCTATTAAAACAGAAATGGATGGGAAGCTAGTAACGCTGTATGATGCAATTTGGCCAGGTATACCTGCTGATTTAATTAGTATTGCGGTTGTAACTGCTGTACATGCACAAGGTCATATTTTAATCCACCAAAAAATGTTTGAAAGCAGGCTCTTTTTTGTAGACCACTTGATTGAAATGGGTGCACGGCTAGTCTTATGCGATCCACATAGGATCCATATAGTAGGCTTAGGCCCTCACCATAGGCTACAGGGTACCCATATGAGTTCAAGTGATATTAGAGCTGGCATCGCTTTATTAATTGCTGCACTAGCTGCAGAAGGCACAAGTACGATTGAAAATATTGGCCAAATTGATCGAGGATATGAATGCATTGACCAACGCCTCAATAACTTAGGTGCATCAATTGAAAGGGTTTCATAGATGCAAAATCTTCTGGTTCTGTCGCATCTGTATTTGATTTTGTATAGTTCTATTCCTTGTCTTGAATTTTGGATATTATGCGACCATAAGTTTAGCAAAGTTCTCAAAAGTAGATACCTGTTTTTTAGATCCGATTAATTGTCCTTTTTGAATGATTCTAATATTTTCTATTCCTGTAATGGTAATGTTAGCTGAATGGAAACTTTTAAATCCCAACATAGGTTTTATCCGTTTTGTGATAAACCTATGATCTTGTTCGATTCTATTGTTCAAGTATTTATTTTGAAATATTTGAATCTTGTGATCTTGATCTATTTCTGTATTTAACGTATCAAGAGCCGCCTTATTACTACCGCTTTTGTCAACTACCACTTTGGCTGGAGTGTTATTATCTTTGATAACCTTACGAAAAAAAGAAATAGCTGCAGACTTGTCTCTATGTGCACTTAGAAAAAAATCAACTGTATCTCCATAACGATCTACTGCTCTATATAAATAAATCCACTTACCATTTAGTTTGACGTAAGTTTCATCCATTCTCCAGCTACTACCAACGGGGCGTTTTCTTTTTCTTATCTTCTTGATCTATGAGTGGAATGAACTTAATGACCCACCTTTGTAAAGTAGAATGGTCAATCTTTGCGCCTCTCATACGCATCATCTCTTCCAAGTCTCTATAGCTTAATGAAAAACGACATTTCATATACACAAATAGAAGAATTAACTCTGGTGATGAACAAAATCCTTTAAAATAGGGCAATAATCTACAGGTAATACTAAACATTTTAGTCAATTTTTGACTAAAATTACTAAAATAATTTACTCCTTAAAACAGACGAGACAGAACCAAATAGAACCAAAATTACCAAAGGATCCAATTATGAATGTATCAAAATTAGTTGAAATATATAATGCTCAGCCATTTTAACCTCCATCCAACAGACGAATTACTAACTATTTTTAGCGCCTTCTGCTTCTAATTTATGGAGTTGTTCATCAATATTACCAGCTGCGCGGTACCACATAATATTGGTGATCAGCAAAAAAAAAATAATATACCTGAAAGCGGTTGCATGCTACTGGTATGTAGCAGTTCAAGCAATCCAATTTGGATACAAGAAGAACCTGCTTTTCCTAAGCGAGATCCCAATAGATCTACAGCTGCTTTCCCTTTAATTTTTGCCTCTGGATCAAGTGGAATATAAGCCATTTGGGTTGTTTTATCAAAAAACGCATACTTGATAGATTTTGCCATTATATTATGGACGCCACCAAAGATCACAATATATAAAACCAGCTTAGATCCGATCCAGTTTGTTAAGAAAGGTGCATGATTTTTAGTATAACTCATTAAAAAAAATAGAGAACCCATTATCCCAATCATTACAGGTACAATCCGTGCAGTTTTTCTCCACCCAAATTTTCTTAAAATACCTCCGCTAAAAAAAAGAGAGAGCAGCAGCGCAATGATCCCGGTCCAAAAATTTAGTTTGGATATAAAAGTTTGATAATCTACCGCCCTTGGAAAGGCTTCTTTCAGATAAGATTTCCAGGTCCCTTCTACAATATTGATGGATAGTCCACAGGCAACCACCATAATGGCTATATTTCCTAAATATGGCGAAGAAGCCACATGTTTTAGACTCTTCCAGAGCGATAAATGTAATTTTTGGGCAGGGGCATTACGGCTTACATTTATAAGACCTGGTTTTACCATACGATTGGTAAACCAGTAGGTCAATAAAATGGCTACGCAACTACAAGCTACATACTTTACTAAGGCTTGTACCGTATATACAAAATCACTATGGCTATATTTTTTAGTATACGCTAGAACCAGTGGCCCACTAATAATCAGTGCAACATCTCCTGCAGCAATTAAAATAGCATAGAAGCGTTTCGCATCTTGAATTTTACAAACATGGTTTACAAAACTCCAATAGAGTAACATCAGTGCCACTTGTCCCCAAAGTTCAGCAACCACAAAAAATAATACGTGGATCCAATGGCGGAATGCAGTAATCCAATGCAAATATTTACCACCTGTATACCTACTGAACCAATCTGCCATAGCATAGGGACTTACTTTATTTGCATGGGGATATAGCAGAAAACCATATAAAAGAATCAAGGCTAAGAAAAAAAGGATGGTACCATAAAAGAGGGTAGACTGCTTTAAACAATTGTTTAATTTTGTGTACAATAGAACGACCCCTATAGAAATAGGAAAAATAATAAATCCTTTTATAATAGGAATTACCTCAGCAGCAGAAGCATCAGCGGTCACCAAAACGGTATCTTTAAGTGCAACTAAAATGCAGTAGACAAAAGAAATAAGAAATTTTAAAAAAAGAAGGAGAAAAATTTTTTGCTTTTCCCCCTTTCTAATAGGGAAAATAACTTGTAACCATTTTTTTAACCACAGTAAAGAAATGGGTTGTATCATAGTGGTTTTTTGCATCAAAAATTTTGTTTCTAACCCTAATTTAGTAAAAATTTATGTATATTTCATAGTTTTGTTAAACTAGATTTAGCATCTATGTGCGTTTTTTACATAAGGTTGTTGCAGTTGTCTTCGCTTTATACCAACTGATTAAAGTGAATACATGCACGCTATTTTCTTTTTCTTAATTTTTATGCGTATTATTTCATATTTATCCTTTTTATTTTGTTTACCAACTTTTGCTATAGCTGTTGAAGAGGCTCCCTCGATGGCTACCCAATTGGCGGATCACTATTTAAAATCATTCTCTGAATCCGTAAAGCCTTTTCCAAAGGCCAATCAAATTAAAGAAGCCAAAGCATCGAATATAGATATTACCCAAATCCATCTTTCACCAAGAGCAGAGCGGGATGTAGTATTCAATGAAATTTTTGCCAAAAGTAGTTACTATCAGAAGCGCTATCAGCAAAGCTTATTCAACCCATATGGTTGGAATGATTTGCATCTTTTTTATGGGACCACTACTGCACCAGATTATCATTTTTTATCTAGAATCAATAAGACCCTTACAGTTTTAGGAGAGGGGGCGCTTGCTTCACTAATAGGCGCACCTATTGCGGATCTGGAATCCCTTACAAAACGGCAGCAGTTTGTAGCTTTGTTGTGCCAAGACAGACCACTTTACAATGATTTAAAAAGTGCGTTGCAACATTACCAACCATCTGAAAAAGCAATGTTATCTTTTTGGACTGAAACAGACCCGCTCTATCCCAAAGAATATGACAAATATTTGACCAGACTCTTTTATACCGGTTCTGCTGCTTCAAATAAATCGGCTACTGCATTGCAAACCAAAAAAATATGGCTCCGAGATATTTGGAACATTTATAGTAATTATATTTGGTATCCTCTAATAGGGCTGCCTATTGCAGGAATATTCTATCAATTTATACCTCCTCATACCAGTAGGAACTTATTCTCAAAGCTGTACCTAAACTGGCTACCTGTATATAATATATACCATACCTACATAGGAATTCAAGAACTTAAACAAGCAGGTGGTAGTACTCATGATCTTAGTGCTGTACTTTATGTTCCGACTATATTATATACCATACATTCCTTCTATCAATATTACAAAGGATATCGCAACTACAAAGAATATGCAGGCGTGTTGCACCACCTTGCTTTACGTATGGCAGATGTACAAAACTTTTTGATAACGGCTAAAAAGATCGATACATTGGTACAGCAAAATCCTACTTTAGCAGCACACTATGGCCTAAACCTTGAACCCATTAACAGGCTATTGGCCCATCTAAACGAATCCTCTGAAGTAGGGAATTTATTGCGTTATCTAGAGGAGTTGCCCCTCCGTTCTTGGTCCTATCTCCGGAATCATGCCGGAAAGCTATTGGCCAGTTACAAGCTTTTTCTAGCCCATAAGGCTGTTTTACATGATGCCATGTATGCCTTAGGGGAATTAGATGCTTTTGTCTCTATCGCCACCCTTATAGAGGAAACAGCTGCGCTAAATGGGCCACATCGCTATACATTTGCCAAATTGTTACCACCTAAAGCCTATACAAAACCTCGATTGGCACTTGTTGAAATGTGGAACCCGATGCTTACCCCTACTACAGCGGTTGGGAATGATCTGACTATGGATGCGCTAAATAATACATGTAATGTTATTGTTACCGGTCCCAATGCAGGTGGTAAATCTACCTTTTTAACAGGTGTGGCTACAGCGGTTGTGTTAAGCCAAACATTTGGTATTACGCCAGCTAAATCCTGTGAATTGACCCCATTTAGCAAAATCAATACCTATATAGAGATTACCGATGACATTGCTGCGGGTAAATCACTCTTTATGGCAGAAGTAGATCGTTTTCAGTCTCATTTAAAATTATTAAAACAGTTAAAAAAAGAGGAATTTAGTTTTACTATTTTTGATGAACCTTTTAGTGGCACCAATCCAGTAGAGGGGGCAGCAGCAGAATATTCTGTATTAAATTATATTGCCCAATATAGCAATGCTTTTAATATAGTAGCGACCCACTATCCAGTGGTCATGCTTTTACAACAACGTGAACCCCAAAAAGGATTTAAGAACTATAAAGTGTTTATCAAATCTATAGGCAAAAATGGAAAAATTCACTACACCTATAAAGTAATCCCTGGTGCTTCAAACCAAACGATTGCGATTGATATACTAGCAGATCAGGGGTATGCAACCGAAATGTTGGAACAAGCCAGAGATATTATCAACCACCCAGAACGGTACCGCAAAAGCTTTAGAGAATAGTACGCCATCATTTTGAAAGTAGTATGTATACGCAAATTATGTCATTTTGACACAATTTGCTACAAACTAATGGATTTGGCATGGACTTTGTAGGATCCCAATCTAAATGAAGCTAAATAAGTAGCTCGATATAGAGCGCATGGTCCAATACAAACAAAATAGAAATTAGACATGGGAAAAATAATTGGAATCGATTTAGGAACCACTAACTCCTGTGTTGCCGTTATGGAAGGCAACGAGCCAGTGGTCATTCCTAATAATGAAGGAAAAAGAACTACTCCATCGGTAGTAGCTTTTTTAAATAGTGGACAGGGTGAACGCAAAGTAGGTGATCCTGCCAAACGTCAGGCCATCATCAATCCACACAATACCATAAGCTCCATCAAGCGTTTTATGGGTAAGGGATACAGTAGTGTGGCCAATGAGCTGAATGAAGTGGCTTATAAGGTAGAAAGCGGAGCCAACAATACCGTCCGTGTGCGGATTGGTGATCGCCTCTATACACCGCAAGAAATTTCCGCTATTATCTTGCAAAAGATGAAAAGTTCTGCAGAAGATTACCTAGGCACAACGGTTACAGAGGCAGTTATTACCGTTCCTGCCTATTTCAACGATGCAGAACGGCAAGCTACTAAAGAGGCAGGAGAAATAGCCGGTTTGACGGTAAAACGAATTATTAATGAACCAACGGCTGCTGCTTTGGCTTATGGCTTGGACAAAAAAAATAAGGATATCACCATTGCAGTATTTGACTTAGGGGGGGGTACTTTTGATATTTCTATCCTAGAGCTAGGTGATGGCGTTTTTGAGGTTAAATCTACCAATGGCGATATCCATTTAGGTGGAGATGACTTTGACCAAAAAATAACTGATTGGCTAGCAGATAATTTTCAAACAGAAGAAGGGGTTGATCTAAGAAAAGACCCAACTGCGCTACAGCGCCTCAGAGAGGCTGCTGAAAAAGCCAAAATAGAACTTTCCAGTGCAACCACTACAGAGATCAATCTACCCTACATTACAGCTATTGATGGGGTCCCTAAACACTTGGTAAAGCAACTATCTAGGGCGCAGTTTGAAAAACTGGTAGATGACCTGGTAAAACGTACACTTGCCCCTTGTAGGCAAGCTTTAAAAGATGCTTTTGGCGACATTGCTGATCCACAAAATAAAATTCATGAGGTTATTTTAGTGGGTGGCTCTACCCGTATACCAAAAATTCAAGAAGAAGTAGCCCGTTTTTTTGGTAAAAAACCTTCTAAAGGTGTGAATCCTGATGAAGTGGTAGCCGTAGGGGCCGCTATCCAAGGAGGGGTCTTAACAGGAGAAGTAAAGGATGTTGTATTGCTGGATGTGATTCCACTATCACTAGGTATTGAAACTTTAGGGGGTGTTTTTACGAAATTGATTGAAGCCAATACTACTATTCCGACAAAAAAATCAGAAGTTTTCTCTACTGCTTCAGACGATCAATCCTCCGTTACGGTACATGTGTTACAAGGCAATAGACCTATGGCCAAGCACAACCGCACTATTGGCCAGTTTCATTTATCTGATATACAACCTGCTCCCAAGGGTGTCCCAAAAATAGAAGTTGCTTTTGATGTAGATGCGAATGGTATATTACATGTTTCAGCCAAGGATCAAGGAACGGGAAAAGAACAAAAAATTCGCATTGAAGCTTCATCTGGTTTAACCGAAGATGAAATCAAACGGATGAAAGAAGAAGCAGAACGCAACGAAGCGGCAGATAAAGCAGAAAAAGAGCAAATAGATAAAATAAACCAAGCAGATTTATTTATATTTAAAGTAGAAAAAGAACTCAAGGAATTGGGTGATAAAGTAGAAGAAGCAGATAAAAAGCAGATAGAATCTGCTTTAGCGGATTTGAAAAAGGCACATGCAACAAAAGATATAGAGGCTATTGATCGTGCATTAGAACCGCTTAACCTAATTTGGGAAGAGGTAAAGGTTAGAGCCTACCAAAAATCGCAGGCTACTCAAAAACCATCTGATCCTACTATGGAGCAAAAAAATGGTAATGAAGACAGTGGCAATGTGACAGATGCAGAATTTGAAGAAGTAAAATAGTATTTTTAATTCTTTTTTTCGCGGCTTTCTAATTTGGTTTTAGAAAGCCGCTTTTTTATATTGCACCCGCTGATAATAGTCTGTCATGTCCCCTCCTACTGCCCTTTTAAAACCCAATAATAGTTGATTCTCTTAGTAGTTTTTTTTAAATTCAAATAGCGTGGGTCTATATATTTTATCATTATATATTTTTTATGCTTAAAACCAAGTATTATTATAACCCTGCTACTTGCAGCTATGAGCCTGTGCGCCCGTCTGTATCAACTTTTATTTTACGTACTTTTGCTTTTTTATTTTTCTCGGTATTGTTGGCCGTTGGTATGGTGCGGTATTATCAAGATCATGTTCCTTCTCCCAAGGAAGCAGCACTGTGGCAAGACAATGAAAAACTTAAGGCCTATTACGATTTCGTACAAAAAAAAATAGAAAGTAGTACGGCACTCTTAGCGACTCTGCAACAACGCGATGATGACCTTTATAGGGTTTTATTGAATACCGCCCCACTTTCTGCTACAGAACGCAATGCGGGCATCGGAGGGGTTAACAAATATGCCCACTTAGGGAAAGATACTTTAATTGCGCAAACATTGTCTAAAGTAGATCAATTGGCGAGCCAACTCACCATTCAAAAGAAATCCTATGATCAAGTCATGAGCCTTGCAAAACAGAAAACGGCGAAATTTGCTTCTACTCCTACTTTCCCACCTGTTTCTAAAAAACATTTGAAAAGAATATCTGGTCATTTTGGTAGACGCCTCCATCCAATTTATAAAATATTTAAAATGCATGAAGGGGTTGATTTTTCGGCACCTATGCATACACCCATTTATGCCGCTGCGGATGGATATATCAAATGGATCAAAAAAGACAAAAAGGGATATGGCCACCATTTACTAATCGAACATGGCAATGGCTTTAAAACCCACTACGCCCATATGGATACAATTATCATTAAAGAACGACAACAGATCACGAGAGGGCAACAGATTGGTACAGTTGGTAATTCAGGCGACTCAACAGCTCCCCATCTTCACTATGAAGTCTACTGCAATGGAAAACGTGTAAATCCAATACAATATTTCGTAGGAGAACTTACTCCGGCTGAATATGAGGAAGTTCGTAGGCAATCAGCATATCGTATACAAGCCCTTTGTTCAAATTTTTAGCAATTGGTTAGGGGTAAGGGCTTTAGCAAAGTATGGAAAAAAAGTATTGGACCATTCAAGAAGTAGCTTGCCACCTTGGGGTAGCACCTTCTTTAATACGTTTTTGGGAAAAATCCTTTAGTGGGATCCTTCAGCCTCATAAAAATAGCAAGGGTGCCAGAAGGTATCAAGAAAAAGATATCGCTCAGCTGCAGTACATCTATACGCTGGTTAAAGAAAAAGGATATAGTTTAGCAGGGGCACGTAAAGTAATTCAAAAGCACGGTATCGCCTCCACCATTACGCCAGGAGAAGTGGTACAACGATTGCGTCGCTTACGTTCTTTTTTGGTAGCGTTAAAAATAGATTAAGTATAATCTATTTTTTTTCTCTAAACTTTTCAGGAGGTTACAAACATAATATTACCTTAGAAAAAAGGCGGCCATACCCTGCTCAACCACGCCATAGATTAAAATAGTAGTGAGGCTACAGAAGAATTTATAAAAATAAACTGTAAATTAGATGGATAAATTATGATGGCTAAAATGTCCAGGGCTATCTCATATATTTTACTTTTATTTTACCAAAGTCATGCAGGAGCTGAATGAACAAACCACCATTCGAATACAGAAAAAAGACCGCTTAGAATCTATGGGGATCAATCCCTATCCAGGTTCTGTTCACCCCATCAATGCCAAAGCAGCCACTATTCTTTCCGATTACAAAGAAGCAGATAAAGCAAACTATAGCCACCTAGTACTGGCAGGCCGGATTATGGGACGTAGAATTATGGGAAAGGCTTCGTTTGTAGAATTACAAGATGCAAGTGGGCGGATTCAACTCTATGTACAAAGAGATTCCATTTGTCCAGGAGAAGACAAAAGCCACTACAATATCTTCTTTAAGAAATTACTTGACATAGGTGACATCATTGAAATCCAAGGTTTTGTCTTTACAACGCAAGTGGGTGCCATAGCGGTGCATGTGACCCATCTTCGGCTGTTAACCAAGGCACTTAGCCCTCTACCAATTGTCAAAGAAGTATCGACCAAAGAAGGTGGGAAAGTATATGATGCCTTCACAGATCCTGCACAACGGTATCGTCAAAGATATGTTGATTTAATCGTGAATCCAGCAGTACGCAAGGTATTTGAACAACGGGCGAAGTTGATCCACACGATGAAAGCCTCCTTGCAGGATAAAGGATACCTAGAAGTGGAAACCCCTATTCTGCAACCCATTTATGGAGGCGCATCGGCACGCCCCTTTATCACACACCATCATACCCTAGATATCCCCTTATATTTACGGATCTCTAATGAGCTTTATTTAAAGCGGTTAATTATTGGGGGCTATGAGGGTGTCTACGAATTTGCAAAAGATTTTAGAAACGAAGGCATGTCCCGCTTCCACAACCCAGAATTTACCCAAGTAGAACTTTATGTGGCCTATAAAGACTACATCTGGATGATGGACTATGTAGAAGAATTATTAGAAGGAGTCGCACTAGCCCTACATGGGACTACAACGGTTCCGTTTGGTACAGATTTGATTAACTTTCAACGGCCATGGAAACGGTTTACGATGTTTGAGGCGATTCACCATTTTACGGGACATGATGTAAGCCATATGGATGAGGCGGCCTTGCGCAGAGTGGCCCATCAATTGGCTATAGATATAGCAGATAACTTTGCCAAAGGTAAAATTATAGATGAAATTTTTGGCGCGAAATGTGAACCACATTTTATTCAACCTACTATTATAACCGACTACCCCGTTGAAATGTCTCCTTTGGCGAAACGACATCGCACCAATCCAGCTTTAACCGAACGATTTGAGGTAATATGCGCAGGTAAAGAAATCTGCAATGCTTTTTCTGAGTTAAATGATCCGATTGATCAACAGAAAAGATTAGAGGCACAACGTAAACTAGGCGAACGGGGTGATGAAGAAGCGATGGTGGTAGACCATGATTTTTTAAAAGCTTTGCGCTATGGCATGCCCCCAACAGTAGGTATTGGCATAGGGATAGATCGGCTAACGATGATCATGACCAATGTGCCATCTATTCAAGATGTCCTATTTTTTCCACAAATGCGTCCTGAAAATCCATAAAAGCTAGACCTCAATGCCATCCATTACCATCTATTACATAAGTCTATGAGTTTAATAAACGACAATCTAAGCTGGTTTAAGCGCAAAAAGAAAGGAATCCTAACCCCTAGTTCTGCCAAAAAAGAGTCACCTGATGGCGTTTGGGTGAAAACAGCAAAAGGAAAGATTATACACAGCAAAGTATTAGAAGAAAATTTACAAGTGGTGCCCGATGATGGCCACCATTTACCGATTGGTTCAAAGGAATACTTTTCCATTCTGTTTGACGCAAACAATTTTACAGAGCTGAATGCAACCTTCCGATCGGTTGATCCACTCCACTTTATAGACAATAGACCCTATACCGAACGATTAAAACAAGCAGAAAGGGAAACCGGTTTAACAGATGCCGTACGAACGGCTTATGGTAAGATCGATATCCTACCCCTTGCCATTGCCTGTATGGATTTTAAATTTATTGGGGGTTCAATGGGTAGTGTAGTAGGTGAAAAAATAGCCCAATTGGTCAACCACTGTTTGGCCCACCACACCCCGCTACTGATTATCTCTAAATCAGGTGGTGCACGGATGATGGAAGGCAGCTTTTCCCTGATGCAAATGGCAAAAACAGCTGCAAAATTACGCCAATTGGCCGATGCTAAAATTCCTTATTTTTCGCTGCTAACTGACCCGACTACAGGTGGGGTAAGCGCCTCCTACGCGATGCTAGGGGACATTAATATGGCAGAACCAGGGGCGCTAATTGGCTTTGCAGGTCCACGTGTGATTCGAGAAACCGTTGGCAAATCATTACCGAAAGGTTTTCAAACCGCAGAATTTTTATTGGCACATGGCTTCTTGGATATGATTGTAGATAGACGGAAATTAAAGGAAACACTGGCGCTACTGCTGAAGATGTTGGCCTAGCGAAAGCTATAGCAACGCTGTGTATAGCTGGAATCCATTGATAGGTAACGGTTATCATACTACTTAAAAAGTAAGGTTTCCAGCCTGTATAAGCAGCCATTCCTGTCATCTAACCAACTATATTAAAATGAAGGTAGTTATTATTTAAAGGGGGTAAGTTCGCATTTGATCCATTGTACATAGAGGGCTTTAACCCTACTAAATCAATAGCCATATGCTATATAGTATGCAATGGAAAAGTCTTGCTATTGAAAAAAAATGATGTCCCAACAGTAGCCGGCCGATGGTGCATGCCGGGTGGAAAACTAGAAAAAAATGAAACGCCCCTTCAAGCAGTAGTAAGGGAAATAAAAGAAGAAACAGATATCTTACTACTACCAGAAGCGACTAATTTTATCCAAACGATTTGTATCCGCATCTTTAACCCCAAACAGGATTACCTACTCCACTTATTTAAAGTGGTATTGCCTAAGGCACAGCCATCGGACTATACCATTCTGCTGAATCACGAACATACCGATTACCTATGGGCTGATCTAGAAACTGTCAAACAACTCAACCTAGTGGCCGGTGGCAAAAAAATATTGGAAGCTTTGCACACGACCACTGGATGGTAGAAGTAAACCTAGTTTAGGTGATAAGGTTTTTTCTGCTAACCATTCCATTCATCATCATGCTCTGATTCACTACCTGAATCAGATTCAGATTCAGAATGCATGGCCTTATTTCTTTCGTTCAAAGCCCTTTCAAGGGCAGCTGCAAGGGAGTTTTGTTCAGGTTGTACAACAGGGTTTCTTGCACCTTCTTGTTGTGGTACCTTCCTAAGCTTAACACCGCCTCGAATCTCTTCTAGCAGATCTGCACGAGGATCTTGATTTGGACTACCATCTGATTCATTTTTATCTACAGTACCATTTGGAGACGATGAAAGCAGAGATGATTTTGAAGATGGTCGACTATTATCTTCGCTAGGCAATGGAGGCGGAGGTGGTGGAACAAAGGTATTCGCATCACTAGACTGATTTGAAGATAACCTACTATTTGAACTATCTTTTTCGACTCTCACTGGCAAAGTTGATTTATGACGTCTACGTTTGGGACGCTGCGGTTTTACTTCCGAATTTAGTAGCAGCGATGTAACTAATTTATTTGTATCTGAAAGTGTGTGTAAAAGATTCAGTATATGCTCAGAACTTTTGATAGATCTAGATTTTGATTTACTACGTCTACGTTCCGGACGTTCCGGTAACACTTTCGAATCTATAGGTGTCTCAGAACATTCATCTTTTACCAAAACATCAGGTGATGGTCTAAGATCATCAACACCTCTAGTAGAGCCCTCTTTCTTCTGCTCCTGCTTAGATGTTGTATCCACTACGGACGCCTTTGATTCGTCTTTAGCAACAGAATCTTCTGATGGTTCTACAGAAGGAGTAGTTGTATCTGTATCAAACGATTCATCATCCTGTGCGGAATCTATTGCTAGATCATCTTGTACTTCATGTAATTGGCTGAAATCGTTTGCCTCACCTTCAGCGTCGCTGATCTCTTCTATCTTATTCGTTTGTTTGACTTGAGGTGTTGCTATATATTCATTACCTATTCCGTTCCTTGGTTTATCTTTAGGAGAAGAGCTACAAATCTCTGCACTAAATAAAAGATAAACGGCTGTAAATAGTATATTTGCTACCCCTTTATGAATAGATTTATATGTATTAAATTTACCTGCCATAGTTGTTTCTTTTTTTTAATTGCTTTATATGGGTCAAGCGCTAGCCTATAAGGGCTAAGCCATTCCTTAGCCATTGTTATGCTACTTTTTTATCAAGAAAAAAGTAGCCAAAAAATCAAGCGCTAATGAAAAAAGTTGCGGCCACTGGGTCCTTCAAGCTGGAAAATCAGAATCCATTCTGCAAAACCCAGCCAAGCTGATTTTCTAATCAGCTTGAAGGACCACTGCCTTACCACAACTTTTTTCAATGCGCGTACTGTTTATTCTATTGGCTGAACAAAAAAGCTTACCTATATAAATAGATCCAACAAAAAATTAACCTTAAAATCTAATGGCTGGTGGCAAAAAATATTGGATGCTTTGCACACGACCACTGGGTGGTAGAAGTAGGTTGGTAACCTAATTTAGGTGATAAGGTTTTTTCTACTAATCATCCCATTCAGTATCAGTATCAGTATCAGTATCAGTATTTTCATCATTATCATATTTTTGTTCATCCTGTCCATCAACTTTTTTGTCATTTTCTGATCTATTATCAAAACCTTCTGCAAATGCACGTAGGTTTATGTTTTGCGGTTTATTATTAGTATATCTTTTCAGTGCTTTATAGTTGTTTTTCTCTTGATTTATGTATTTATCATGTTCATCATCCGGATTATCATCCGATTCATCACCTAATTGATTATCAACGCATTCACTATCTGATTCAGCATCTGATTCAGCATCTGATCCTCTGAATGCGGGACTTCTTTTAAACACAGCGTTGTGAAGTGCAGTGCTTAGACCACTATTTTCATCAGAAGATGGTATACAAGGATCACCTTTAATAGATTCCTGCTGCTGATCCTGCTTAGATGTTGTATCCACTACGGATGCCTTTGATTCATCTTTAGCAACAGAATCTTCTGATGGTTCTACAGAAGGAGTAGTTGTATCTGTATCAAACGATTCATCATCCTGTGCGGAATCTATTGCTAGATCATCTTGTACTTCATGTAATTGGCTGAAATCGTTTGCCTCACCTTTAGGGTTGCTGATCTCTGCTATCTTATTCGTTTGTTTAACTTGAAGTGTTGCTACATATTCATTACCTATTCCGTTCCTTGGTTTATCTTTAGGAGAAGAGGTACAAATCTCTGCACTAAATAAAAGATAAACGGCTGGGAATAGTATATTTGGACCTACTAGGCCTTGTGTAATAGACTTATATATATTATATTTGCTTGCCATAGTTATTTTTGTTTTTTATAAATAGCTGTTTCAGATAGCTCAATTAGCATCTCCTTTTGTATACTACTTTTTTATCAAAAAAAAATAGCGAAATCACAACTTTTTTCAATGCGCCTACTATTTATAGAAAATTCCAACGGGTTTATTACGAAAACTTGCTCTACGTTTGAATAACTATTTGCTGTTTTTATAAAGTTTTAATTTTGTGCCAGATAGATTTTGGAATCATTTACCATATTTTCCATATGCTGCTTAAACTTCTGTTCCTGATCATCTTTTGTTGTATCATGCTCCATACTTTGATCCACTGATCTATTATCTACTATGGAAGGTTCTATAAATGACCGTAGCAAAATTAAGGCTTCATCTAACTCCTGCAACCCTTTACTGTTTTCCTAAGCCTCTTTGGTTGCATCCTTCTCCATCCCTTGATCCACTAACCTATTATCTCTTGATAAATCGAGATCTACTATACTATTTGATGTTGTAGAGGTTTCTACAGGCCTATCTGATGAGTCATCCTCCTTATGTTGAGAACATAATTCAGGGGATTCAATCATTTGATTAGAATCTCTACGATTTTCTGATAGATGATCAACTGGCATATCTGAGTGGGCACTACTTTGGCGCTTTGGACTCTCCCGATTGGTTTTCGATAGCATATTGAATGGTTTTTTTAGATTCTCTATAAACTTTTTACAGAAAGATTCTTTATTTTTAGATCTATTACAAGATGGTCTTTCTGCTTCTGCTGGTGGTTGTACCAGTTTTTGTTTTGTTGCTGTTTCTTCTTCCACTTCAAAAATTTTAACTTCAGGATCTTTATTAAAAAATCCCTTTTTTTTTGGTTTCGCAGAGGATGCGACAGACCTATTTTGAGAGAATGACTCAGCACACTGACTGACTTGATTACAATTACTATCCCTTTCTGGTTTATGGCCATCCGTTCGAGCCTGATAAGTAAGATTAGCACGATCTGCTTTTAACCGATCTGTATTAGCTTCTGATCCCGATAGACTTTTTTCTACCTCTGGTTGAACAACTGGATTGACTGCTTCTAACGCATCTCCATTACCTACAGATGGCACTACATCTGGATTTAGGTCAGTAACTGGCTTAACTGCTTCTAACTCATCTGTATTACCTGTAGATGGCTCTAAACCTTCTATTTCATCCAGGTGAGAAACTGGCTTAGCTGCTTCTAATCGATCTCCATTACCTGCAGATGGTTCCATCCCTTCTATTACATTCAGTTGGACAACTGGCTTGGCTGTCAATGGTAACAGAGATGCATTGGCTATATGGTTGCTTGATCTGTCTTTAGCCATTCTAGTACAAACCTCTGCACTAAATAAAAGATAAGCGGCTGGAAAAAGTATATTGGAACTTAGTAGCCCTTGCTTAATATATTTAAGTGTATTAGATACGGATGACATAATTGTTTTTTGTTTTTTATAAATAGCTGTTTTAGACGGCTGAATAGCCTCTGTATTGTTCCCTATTTAGGCCATTAAAGCAAAAGACATTGTTTGGCTACTTTTTATCAAGCACAAAGTAGCCAAAGTAGATGCATATCCCATCAATGCCTACAAGCTAGCCGTAATAGCCTAACCAATCTTTTCCATTAATGCTTGAACTGAATCCATTACGCTCGAACTATAGGGATGGTTGCTTGCATGAACCTGTTTTATCACAAGGTCCAATATGGACCTGTCATATTGCTGAACAATATCTTGAACAGGTTGATTGAAAAACCACTCTACTACATTTACTTTTTTATCGAAATAATAGGTACCTTTAGATGCTTCTAGACATTTGTTTATAACAAAACGCCTTAGGTCAACGATATATTCAGTAGGTGCATGTGTAAGTATTTCATCTATATAAATTGTATGAAAACAACTAGAAGCACAACCTTTATAAGCACAATTTTTAGTACAATTACGATTTAAAACAGATAGTCTAACTTTTTGCTGATTCAGTTCTTTATCAGTCATATCGGAATGATTAGCTTTGGTTTGATTTGCTTCACTAAAAGGCTTAAGATTGGGTGGTGTATCTTGTTGTATTGTAGCTGGTCCATCAGTATGGTTAGACCCATCTATATTTTCATTTGGCCTATTGGATGCATCTATAACCTTAGTTTCCTGGGACTGTTCAGGTGACACATCCTCTTGCGCCTGGTTGCTTAATAGCACAGCTACTTTATCTGCATGCGCAACCGACTTTTTTTGCGATGCAACCAAATCATTTAATACCACACCTTTCCTGATTTTAACCGGGATAACCGATTGATCTCTGTGGAATAGATCTAAGAGATCTGTATTAGGATCAGCCTCTGCTACCCCTTCTATATTATTCAGTTGATCAACTGGCTTAGCTGCCAATGATAAAGGAGGGGTATGACTTATTTTGTTACTTGGTTGGTTTTTAAGCATTCCCCCACTACATACTTCTGCACTAAATAAAAGATAAGCAACTGGGAAAAGTATATTTGAACCTATTAGCACTTGCTTAATAGATTTAAGTATATTAAATTTAGGGGTCATAGCTGTTTTTTATTTCTTACATTTTATAAATAACTTAACTCTTTTAGATACCTTCACAGTACCTATTTTTGCCCTATTTAGGCGATTTGTATGTTACTTTTTGCTTGATAAAAAGTAGCTAGAATAACAAGCTCTAATGCAAAAACTTACTGCCACTGGCTCGTCACAAATTTTTCCAATGGGTGTATTATTTACGCCTAATGCGCTACATGCATTGTCTATTGGTTCAGCTACAATGGTTTGGGCCAAACCAATACGAGATACCCATAAATGGATCTACCGATAAATCGGTTACTAAAACCTAGTGGCAGGAGGCAAAATAATATTGGATGGTTTGCGCACCACCACTAGGTAACAAAGATAGGTTATCATCCATTTCCTAATCCAATGGTTTTTCTATAATAGACAACACGTTGTTATTATCTTATTGATTACCAGGTAACGATTGATTTTGCTGGTTACTATGACTACCACTTTCTGATTTATGGTCACCTATTTGGGCCGGGTTAGTAGTATTAACATTATTTTCTTGATAACCCTCTGGATTATTTTTCTGTTGTTGTCTTTTAAAAATATCATTATCCTTTACATCACCAACATTAAGACGACTATTACCACCCTGCTGATCTTTATGATCAGACGCTTTACTATTAGGTGTCTTTAACGGCAGAGATCGAGAAACGGTCTCTAGATTTAGCATTGGCGGTAGTGGTGGTGGTAGTGGTCCTGCTGCTAATGGTGCCACTGGCGCTGCTGGTGTTCCTACGCCTACTTCTGCTGGTGCTCCTTCTGCTAATGGTACAGGTTTTGTATCAACTTTTGGTTGATCAACTGGCTTGGCGGATTCTAACCCTTCTATATTACCTTCTGAGCCCTCTAGCCCTTCTTCTATTATATTTGGTTGATCAACTGACTCGCCTGCTTCTAACCCTTCTGTACTACCTTCTGACCCCTCTAAATCTTCTGCTATCTTATCGGACGGATCAACTGACTCAGCTGCTTCTAACGCCTTGCCTTCAGCGCTCTCTAGATTTTTTTTCATATCTAGTTGATCAACTGAGTTGACTGGCAATGCGGTGCGCAATACCTGCTCCATTCGGTCGACTGGTTTGTTTTTAGCCCCTCCTGTACAGACCTCTGCACTAAATAAAAGATAAGCGGCTGGGAAAAGTATATTGGGACTTATTAGCCCCTTCTTAATAGATTTAAGTGTATTAAATTTGTACGCCATAGTTATTTTTCGTTAATTTATACATTATTGTTTTCAAGGCTTCAAAAGCTAGCCCATAAGGCCAAGCCAATGCTCTGCTAAAGCTGAATAGATGCACTACTTACTAACGGTCCATGTAGAGCATTAAAGTAGGGTGCACCAATCAGCTAAAAGGAATTCATATGGAAAAGTCTATATTGGACTTTTCTATTACATTCGGTGCGATGGTAGCAACATAGGCAGTCTGCTGATGGGGCAGGTGTGGCAACTGTGCAAACCATTAATCTACTATTTTATAACGGATACATTATACATAGAAAAGTACAGGTAATGAGACGCATCCCATAACGCACCAGTTGGCTCAGTGCCTTTTATACCCGCAACGCTTGTTGCTACAAGCCCATGTCTAATGGTACCAAAAAAAATAAAGAGAACAAAATATTTTCACTAGCTATTCTGCTGTTTTTTTAAATTTTCTACCATTTCTTTTAGTCGGTCTGCTTCTAAAAATTGCAATGCTTCTGCCGCTTGGTACATTTTATTTTCTAATGTTTGAATACGGGCTTCTATTGTTTCTTTTTTTCCATAAGGCGCTCTACCATCGGCAAGAACCATAGGACAAGCACTATCATCATTGGCTACGTCCACAGGCGGGGCTACTATTTGATCTTTTAAATCTATAGTGGCTTGTTTTTGGTATACGGAACTAGGGGTAATTTGATGTTGTGCATTATAGTCCATTTGCAAAGCACGCCTACGCTGTGTTTCGCCTATTGCTTGTTCCATAGATGGTGTAATCTTATCTGCATACATCAGCACACGCCCTTGTGTATGGCGTGCAACCCTGCCTATGGTTTGAATCAGTGAGCGGGCATTGCGCAAAAATCCTTCTTTATCTGCATCTAAAATAACCATTAAAGAGACCTGTGGCAGGTCTAACCCTTCCCGTAGTAAATTTACCCCGACCAACACATCAAAGGCACCATTGCGTAAGCCATTTAATATGGTCACACGGTCTAATGTTTTGATTTCAGAATGGATATACCGGCAACGGATATGGGCATGGACTAAGTAATCGGTCAGCTCTTCTGCCATACGCTTGGTAAGGGTGGTAATCAATACCCGCTCTTCTTTTTTTACAACTTGATGGATTGCTTCTAAAATATCGTGCATTTGATGGAGCGTAGGACGGACCTCTATTTTGGGATCTAGCAACCCTGTTGGCCGTATGATTTGCTCTATCACTAGGCCTCGGCTACGTTCTAGCTCATAATCAGCAGGAGTTGCACTAACAAAAATGACTTGGTGGATCAGTTGTTCAAATTCATTAAAATGTAATGGCCGATTATCCATAGCAGATGGCAGCCTAAAACCATGTGCTACCAAATTGATTTTTCTAGCCCTATCCCCTCCTGCCATAGCCCTAAATTGGGGAATGGTAACGTGGCTTTCATCTATAACCATCAGGTAGTCTTTAGGAAAATAGTCAAGTAAACAGAAAGGACGCTCTCCAACGGACCGGCCATCTATATAACGTGAATAATTTTCAATGCCGGTACAATAGCCTAACTCTCGAAGCATTTCTAAATCTAGTTCAGTTCTTTCCTGTAGCCGTTTGGCTTCTTCAAATTGACCGCTCTGATTAAAATAGTTGACCTGTATATGTAGATCTTGTTGGATCTTGCTTACCGCACCATCTAATACATGTTTGCCCATTACAAAAAGATTGGCGGGAAAAACAAATGCTTCTTGGAGCTCTTTTGTCTTTTTACCAGAAGCTGGATCTATGAGATGGATGGCTTCTAGTTCATCTCCCCAAAAGATAAAACGATAGCCATAATCTCCATAGGCTACAAATAGATCAATGGTATCGCCCATTACGCGGAAACGACCCCGTTTAAATCCACTATCGTCCCGACTATAGAGCATCTCTACAAAATGTTTCAAAAGATCATTGCGAGACAATCGGCAGCCTACTCTAAATAAATGGCTATTATCCTTGAAGGATGCTGGGGTACCAAGTCCATAAATACAAGAAACAGAGGCCACTACAATCACATCTCTTCGGTCGCTTAATAAAGCAGCTACTGCACTAAGGCGCAATCGTTCCAATTCATCATTAATGGCCAACTCTTTTTCTATATAGATATCACTAGCTGGTAAATAGACTTCTGGTTGATAGTAATCATAGTAGGATACAAAATACTCAACCGCATTGTAGGGAAAAAAAGCGCGTAACTCGCTATACAATTGTGCAGCCAATGTTTTATTATGGCTGATGACCAGTGTAGGCCTATTTAAGGCTTCAATCGTATTGGCTATCGTAAAGGTTTTTCCAGATCCTGTAACGCCCATGAGTACTTGACTGGCTACGCCACGATTGATGTGTGATACAAGTTCTAGAATCGCCTTTGGCTGATCGCCTGCAGGTTGATAAGGTGATAGAATTTTAAATGACATACATAGAAAAGATGCGAACGAGGCAAATAAAGTAAGAAAAAGGCAGATAACGGAGCATTATACGAAAAAAGTAAGATGACACCAAGGCTAATGCATGGTGTATACAAATATGAGTCATATCTTATGACATAAAGGATTATATTTGTTTTTGTAATTTAAAATCAATACCATTGATGTATAGTCGCTTATCTAATTGACTCAATATATCGTTAAAAATAAAAATGGTCTACTCTAAACACAATATACTTTTGGGCCATCTAATGGTATTTTTATCAGCTTTTCGCAGCTGTTATACAAGCAATAACCGATCTGATCTAACACCACCATCTATAAGTAAAATTGCTGATCCCAACCCTATAGCTGGGAATAAGCCTAAAAATAAGGCAATAGAAGAACTGTTAAAGTCAGTTGATCATAAAAAGAACAATGCAGACTTTGATTTTGAAACTACTATTGAAATACTCCGCAAAATAGCGGATGCAAAAAGAGGCATTAGATGGCATTTATCCGGTGATAACTTGATACGAGAAGTAATAGACAAAAGCGATAGTCTATACGCTGCAGAAGACTATGTGGTGCAAATCATAAATATATATCGTGCCGCAAAAAAAATATGCGAATTATATGAAAAAAATGGTACCCCATTCGAAAAAATGGCCCATACATTTATGGAACACTATAAGTATGATGAAAAAGAAACAGAGGACTTTTGGATAGAAGCGGTGAAAGATATAAATAAAAAAGTTGTAGCAGAACTACATCAAATCGTACTTCCAAATGAAAAAATCTCTTTGATAAATACAAAATTAAGGTTAGCAGAAAATTACGTTGGATTGGATGATACCCATTACAACGTTACAACTGTATTCAAAATAAATGATAAAAAATTTGGGTTAGAGGATAAAAAATGGTTGCAGTTAACAGAAAAACAGAAATCAGCATTTAGAAACAGAAAATCGGCCAACTGGTATAACCGTTTAGATCCATTTGAACAAAAGTTAATTGATCGTTACTTTGACAAATTTTTAGAGGGCAGCCATTATCTTCCGACCCAAATTCGAAATGTTCCGGGATGTAGAAATGGGTATCAAAAAAAGATTCTCGCTTATGATCAAAATAATAACCCTACTACGCTAGGCCGTTATTACCATAGTGGCGCATTGGTTTCACCTACCCAATGGAAAGATGAAACAATTACAAAAGATAACTGGGAACAAATTAAAGCATTTGTTAAAAACATAGAATGCATCTCTTTAAATCACAATATACTTCCGCCTACACTAGGTGGAGAAGAACATATTGTAGAAGGAACGCGTCGTGTAGTAGGTGACAACCAATTTATATATATACCCATCAATGAATTAGGTACTTTTACAACACCTATGTTTAAGCCTCAGGTCAATAAACTTATAGAAGAAAGTATCCATTTGCACAACTCTAAAAAAAATAAAGATAAAACTCGTTATAAAGGACTATGCAAAGCCTTTAAAGAGGGGAACAAAAAAGACCGGCAAAAAGAAATAGAAAATGTCAAAAATCTAAAAGATAAACGCTACTTTAGCACATTACATCTATTAAAAGAGGCTGCTGAAAAAACGGATTACGAAAATAAAGTGATGCATAACTTTATACAACCGCGTAATAATTACTATGCGACTATTGGATCAAATTATATTGCATGCAAAGCCGTACTGGGCGAAAAAAACTCTACCTCATCCGTTTTATTTAGCTGCAAAAGCGGAAAAGACAGAACTGGGTTTATGAGTCTTTTGGTAGACGCAAATATGATTTCTATTCATGACCCATCATTGGATATAGACAAAGAGACAAAGGTCTATACTAACTTAGCCTATGCTTCCCATTATCAGTTTTTGGCTTCGGTTAATGGAGGAATGGCTGGAAGATTTGGCATGAAACCTGTAAGAAACAACGAAATTTCCCGTAATATGACCAACGCACTCTTTCCCAAAGCAGCCTTGTATACATCCATCAACCTAAGTTAACGTCAATTCGGGATTATAGTTATTGTAAATCAGTTATATATATTTAAATATAGAAGGTTTTTTTCTTTTAGTCCATAAGCTGTAATTCTAGCTATTAAATTGACATTAAAATTAGGTATACTTCTATGCCTAAAATGTGGTTCTGTCTCGTCTGTTTTAAGGAGTAAATTATTTTATTAATTTTAGTCAAAAATTGCCTAAAATGTTTACTATTACCCGTAGATTACTGCCTTATTTTAAAGGATTTTGTTCTTCACCAGAGTTAATCCTTCTATTTGTGTATATGAAATGTCGTTTTTCTTTAAGCTATAGAGACTTAGAAGAGATGATGCATATGAGAAGCGCAAAGATTGATCATTCTACTTTACAAAGGTGGGTTATTAGATTTGTTCCACTCATAGATCAAGAAGTAAGAAAAAGAAAACGCCCAGTTGGTAGTAGCTGGAGAATGGATGAAACTTACGTCAAACTAAATGGTAAGTGGATTTATTTATATAGAGCAGTAGATCGTTATGGAGATACAGTTGATTTTTTTCTAAGTGCACGTAGAGACAAGTCTTCAGCTCTTTCTTTTTTTCGTAAGGCTATCAGATATAATAACACTCCATACAAAGTAGTAGTTGACAAAAGCGGTAGTAATAAGTCTGCACTTGATGCATTAAATACAGAACTAGATGAAGATCACNNNATTCAAATATGTCAAAATATAGACGTAAATA